>CAYPAK010000089.1:5456-6998 GCA_964408665.1 uncultured Flavobacteriaceae bacterium
AATCTTGTTTAAATTATTTTTTTGCTAAGGTCGTATTTTTTTTCAAAAAGAAACTATTTTTTAACAAAAATATGTATCTTTGCAATCCCAAAACAGGGAATGCGGGCGTGGTGGAATTGGTAGACACGCTAGATTTAGGATCTAGTGCTTCACGGCGTGAGAGTTCGAGTCTCTCCGCCCGCACAAAAGCTTCAAGGTATTCTTGGAGCTTTTTTTATTTGTTTATTTCACTTATTAATTATTACACTAACACTATTTACGTCATACTGAACTTGATTCAGCATCTGTCTGTACTGAATACGTCTTTGGTTATTATATTTCTTCTTTTAATATTTACAGACCCTGAATTTAATTCAGGGTGACGTTTATTACTTTTAACTTTTTTACTTATAATTCCATAACGTCATGCTGAACTTGATTCAGCATCTGTTAGTAATGGATATGTTTTCACTTTCCAGTAATCACATTTTCCACCATATCTGTAAATAAATCTTTCAAACTTATGCCAGCTGCTTTTACTTGCTGTGGTAGTAAGCTCATTTCGGTAAGCCCGGGGATGATATTCATTTCCAGAAAATAAGGAATATTATTTACTATAATAAACTCCGAACGCGAAAGCCCTGTCATATTTAGCACTTTATAAATGCGTTTGGCTTCTTCACTAATATATTTAGTAAGCGCATCGCTTATTCGAGCAGGAGTTATTTCCTTAGATTCTCCTTCGTATTTGGCTTCATAATCAAAAAAAGCATGATTGGCATCAGGGACTATCTCGGTTATAGGAAGCGCCAAAATTTCATTTTGATAGTTAATGACACCAACAGTAACTTCTACACCGTCTAAAAAAGCCTCTACAAGTACTTCGTCATCTTCCTTGAAGGCTTTATCTAGTGCCGCTTGTAAATCTTCTTGCTGCATAACCTTAGAAATACCAAAACTCGATCCTGCTTTATTAGGTTTTACAAAGCACGGCAAACCAACTTTACGTATAATGGCATCTAAATCGGGCTTATCGTTTTTAGCTAAAAAATAGGATTCTGCCATTTTTACATCATAGGCTTTTAGAACAGCTAAGCAGTCTTTTTTGTTAAAAGTAAGCGCCGCTTGATACATTGGGCAAGAAGTATGCGGTATGTTTAGCAGTTCAAAATAAGCCTGCATATAGCCATCTTCTCCTGGTGAACCGTGAATAGCATTAAAAACAGCAGCTATTTTTACATTGAGTGCTGGAATGGAAAAATCAGCTTTATTAATAGGAAATTCTTCGCCTTTTTCATTGACATAAACCCATTTTTCTTTTAGAATATGTATTGGATAAACGTTAAACAAGGTTTTATCTAAATTTTGCACAACGACATTACCACTTTTTAACGAAATTTCAAATTCTGAGGAGTAACCTCCCATTATAACCGCTATATTTTTTTTCATTTTCATTTAATATTTATACAAAAGTACAAATTTTATTTTTGTGTATAACAAAATGAACCGTCACCCTGAACTTGATTCAGGGTCTTTTGAATTGGAAGTAGTGCGCGTCTTCAT
>CAYPAK010000090.1:0-6946 GCA_964408665.1 uncultured Flavobacteriaceae bacterium
ACAAAGCGTTTTATCCATAAGACTATTTTTTCTTTTTTCATGGTTTTATTTTAGCTTAAAATTAGGAAGATTACAACTTTAAACGTAATAACA
This sequence comes from uncultured Flavobacteriaceae bacterium, assembly GCA_964408665.1. Lineage (GTDB taxonomy): Bacteria > Bacteroidota > Bacteroidia > Flavobacteriales > Flavobacteriaceae > JALSVQ01. Next base: position 94 of record CAYPAK010000090.1, read on the forward strand.
TCGGAACATAAAAATATTTCGACAACAATGCGATAAATCCCCACCCAATTCTTCTTAAAAAGGACAGATGATTAACATTTACACACATATATTCTAATACATCTTCAGCTCCTCTAGTTCGTTTAAAAGTAGGTGCTCCTGCACTTAAGTTTAAAAGCTTATTTTTTTTCATTGCTTCATTAATCCCAAAGACTATTAAACGACGATAGAGGGCATCTTTTTGTGCATAAGTCATATCATAGCCTACGAGGGGAATTGTCATTGTATTTTCATCTTCAGTTATCCCTAATACACCAACGTACTGTTTCGTTTGACTATCTTCTAACATATGCAATGATAATAACTCTAACTTTATCATCTCTTGCAAATACTTCGCTGTAAAATGGATATTGTGTTGAGAGTACTTCTCTAAATAAAGTGAGTTATACAATGATTCAGCACACAAAAGTGCTTCTATGTTCAGATGTGAAATTTTTTGAAAGGTAAAACGTTTGGAACCTAAAAGCTTTTTATCTTTAATCGTGTCACGTTTTTTAGCCCATACCTCTTTATTTCTAAAAATATAAACTTGTCTAACAGCAATAAGCAACCAATTATTTTGCTTGAGATTTTCAAAAAGTTTAGGATTTTGCACTTGATTAACCGAACGAATAATCAATGAATGATTAGAATAACGCTCTATCGCTTTTTGTTCTAATTTTCTAATGTCTAATGTTTCCCAATCTTTAGAAAAAAAGTTTGTAGGAAGTAAAAAGTTATTTAATGTTTGTGCCTTGTCAATTTGTATATAACGTAAGAAAGAGGAAAAAAACTTTACAAGAAAAGTAGCAATAAACCGTTGAAATTTAGATTTTATTTTTACTAATTCGTCTTGACTATAATTAATAATTAATTCATAAGGAGAAGCTACATAGGAGTTAAGCTTAACCTCATCTGTTACCGTTGTTACAATAAAACAATCATCAATCGTATAGTAATCAAATTTAGTTTCTAATTTTTTTATTAAATCAGTTGCATCATTTTTTTGAAAAATAGTATATAAACTTTTAGAGTAATTCATCCATCAAACTCAATATCAACAGTACTTGCACTGGTTATATCTTTACGATAAATAAGTGCATTTCCTAACATACCAAACATAGATAAAAATTGCCCAGAATAGGAAAGACCTCTTAGTACATCTTTAGCCCGTTTAAAATCTTTATGTAAACGTTTAAAGTTACCACTAAATAATGCACTAATCCCAAACATAAGATAGAGTATATTGCCTACTCTATAAGCACTACTCTGCTTACCTTTGGTATGTACAAAAGTATGTTTTTTAAAGATTAAATCCTCACTTAAAATGTGAAGTCCACTGGTTGCTCTTGGATTACATTCTAAAACATATAAATCTTTTCCATCATCTATAAAGTCAAATGCTACTTGTCCTGTGTAGTTACTCTCTTGTGCGAACTTGTCCATAAATTTTTCTAATCGTTCATCAACATAGGGTTCAAAATAAGTTGCTGCTGCTCCATTTAGTAAATACATCGGAAGATATGCCACATGAGCCAAAACTTTACCCTTTAAAATAAGTGCATAATTACAGATAGCTTGACCCTCAATTTTTTGTTGTTGAACCCAAGGATAATCATTTGAGATTTCGATATTTTCTATATTTTTTGCTGTAACTTCTCTAATAACACTACGCCCAAACCTAGAAAACACAGGTTTTAAAATACTATTTCTGTCCATATTTATTTTTGACTTATCTGTTAAAAGTTTGGTTTTAGGAAATTTTACAAAAGTATTTAAATACTTAGAGACATTAAATTTATGATGCAGTTCAAAAAGTAAATCTTGCTTAGGCATAAAGAAAAAAGTATCTGTTACCATTTCCTCTCTAACTTGGCTTAAAAAGAAAATATCTTCACAATTTGGAATAACCCAATCTACTTCATTAATAAGTAACATCATCTCTTTTTTGTACTTTTCAAATGCAAATCTTGGAGATGACACTTTAATAAACTTAGTATTTTTACAATATTTTGCAATGGGAAAACTAAAAGAATCAACCAAAATAACTTCATGTTCTGCTCGATTAAAAATACGTATCCACTCAATACTTACAGGTGCTCTAGGGCAAGTAATTAAAATTTTCATAATACTTTTTCCTTTTTTAAAATTCTTACATTTTTATCACTAAAAATCCATACAGAAAATAACCCTAACAATAAACCTGTGGCTATGTCCCAAAAATGGTGTTGATAAATAAATAGAGTAGATAATCCTATTAGTAAAAACCAAATAAATAAAATTTGCTTTAGATATCTATTTTTTAGATATTTTCGCAAGGAATACCAATAGACAACAATGCTACTAATATGCAATGAAGGTAGTTGATTGTAAGGTAAATCATTGGCATCTATCAATGAGAATAACCATAGTATAAACCAGTTAGCTTGAATTTTTGGGTGACTAAAGGTACATTCTAAAGGCATAAAAAGAAAAAACATATAAGAAACCGTTAAAATAAATAGCATTCTCAATAACAATACCCAAAGTTCCAAACGTTTTCTCAGTAAAATAAAAAGAATAGGAATGTTAAGGTAAAGCGACTGATAAGGCACAACAAAAATTGCGATAAACGGAATATTGTTTTCCCAATTCATAACTACAGAGGGATGAGGTGCCGAATTTTTTGCTAAAATATTAAAAATAAAATAAAGAGAGATAGATATGGTAATCGACGCCCAAATAACATAACGCTCTTTTTGGCTTGCAATTACATTCATACCTGTTTAACCCTTCTTCGTTTGTCAGTGAGTTTGCCTTTTTTATAAGAATGAAAAAAGTGTTTTAACGGAGTGATTCCTTGGTCTTTATAGAGTTTTTTTAACGTAACATCAACGCTCTCTTGCTCCTCTAGTGGTTCTAAATAGATATGTAATCCATCTTCTCTATGTTCTACACTATACTCTTTTACGCTATCTGAAGCTGTAATAATGGCTCTACGAATAAAGTCAGGAAAAAGATTATAAGGATTAGCATTTATATCTTTCACTTTTAAAATATCATCACATCGTCCCTCAATTTTTTTAATCCTTGTAAAAACAGAACCACAAGAACAAGGCTCTTTTTCTAGTACTAATATGTCGTCTAATTTATAACGAATAACAGGTTGAGATGAACGAAAAAAATCAGTGATAATAGGACTAAAACGAGTATATTCTTTATCTAAAAATTCTTTTTCTATGTAAACTCTATCTTCATTTAAATGTAAATTTCCCTCTACACAAGTATGTGCTAAAAAACCCTCAGTACATTGATAAATTTGATGCACTTTTTGCGAAAAACGTTTACTTATTAATGCTTCATCATCTTCTTCTAATACTTCTGCTACTGAAATGATTTTACGCGGATTAATATCTAATTTTTCAGACAATGATAAAAGTCTAAGTACCTGTGCTGGGGCGATAAGTAAAGTAGGTTGCTGTAAATTTAAACGCTCTATATGCTCCTCAATAGGCTCTATTAAATCATAAAATTTAAACTTTATAAGCAGTGAATTTACACTCTCATATAAATTTGAGTTGGCTCTTAAAAAAAATGCTATCTTGTGTTGTTTCCACCAAGGTTTTGGTAATACACGCCTTAAAATATAGCCTGCCCATTTCGCACTCTCTTGCTCTGAGACTAAAAAAATACCTCTACTTCCACTTGTACCAGAAGATAAACCTACTGAAATATCACCTATTTTATTGGAAAAATTTCGACTACTCTCTGATGCTAAAGCTACCTCAAAAGCCTCTTCTCTTTTTATCTTAACTGTATTTATGGTTTCAAAATTCTCCATAAATATTTTTTTGTTGATAATGGGGAAATCTTCTAAATTATTAGAATTAGGATAAAAATCACTTTTATGGGAAAGTAATCGTTGTTCCAATTTTTCTTTTTGATAAATATCTAAAGCTTCTTTAGACGTAAAATGCTTAACCCCTAAAAACTCTTTTATGGTACAAAATTTTTTAAACATTTTTATACCATTCATGTGTTTTAGTACAATGCGTAGGCACTATTTTCAACGTAGGATTATTTTTGTGTAGTTGTGTTAATTTTTCAATTGTTTCATAATAAATCTTTGCATCTTTAAAAATAATATGTGTCAAAATATTGGGTTTAATCCCTTTTGTAATGGCTTCAATATCCCAAACTGCATCACTAACAAAAAAAGTATCTTCTACGACTAGACCATATTGTCCTTCAGCATGACCATCTAGTTCAATAACATAAAACCTGTCTTCTAGTAAATAACCTTTTGTAAATGGAGCTAAATTTTCAGGTAAATCTACTTTAGGTAAATCTTCTATAAACGTCAATCTCTCTTCAAAATCATCAGGTAACAGTGCAGGTAAAATGCCCATTTTTGTTTTGGAAAAACGTGACTTTTTACCCATGGCGATGTCGTATGCTTCTTTAGAACAATAGAGTTTCGCATCAGAAAAATCTTTAAGCCCTCCAATATGGTCGGCATGAAAATGTGAAATAAAAATAGTATCTATAGGCTTGTTTATCATGTCAATAAGAGGTTCTTTTAATGTTACAGGTGTGGTTAATGCATAGATTTTTTCAGGAAATTTTGCAGTAGCATCAAAAAAATGTGTTCCATAGCCTGTGTCAAAAAGCAAATTTTTATTTTCATACGCAATATGTGCTACTAATGCAGGAAACTTAATTGTTGAAAAACTTCCCCCACGCTTTACCATAAACTCTGGATGAGTACAATAACCCACACTGTATAATTTAATGTCTACTTTTTGCATAACGTTCCAATCCTTCTTCTATTGTAAATTGTCGCTCATAACCTAAAATTTCTTTAGCTTTTTGTAAATCTAAGGTTTGATTATGAGAGATTAATCCAACCCCATATTTAGTAATCATCGGCTCTTTTTTAAAAGTAAGTTTACTTATAAATTCCAATGTTCTTGCTAAACCCATCAATGCTTTATAATCTATATATTTAAAACGGACTTCTTTCCCTAAAGCATTCATAATTAGTGTAAAAAGTGTTGAGATTTTCAATGGTTCATCATTACTTATATTAAAAATACTTTTAGAAGGCAATGCTTTAGTTGCACACAGATACATGGCATGCACTACATTACCAACATAGGTAACATCTACCAAGGCATCTCGATTTTTTATAAGTGGTAAAAAACCTTTTTTAGCAATTTTTTCTAAACGTGGAATTAGTACGGTGTCATGCTCTCCAAAGATTCCACGAGGTCTTATAATCGTCACATCAACACTAGAAGCAAGAACAAGTTCTTCAGCTTCATATTTTGTTTTGGCATAAGCATTAACAAATGATTTTGCCTTATAAGACTCTTTAACCTCTATTTGGTCTGTAAAATCAAAATAGATACTAGGAGTAGAAACATGCACCAATTTTAAAATATTATATTTTTTCATTGCTTCTAAAACATTCGTAGTAGCTTGAACATTATCTCTATAAAAAAGTTCATACTCTCCCCAAGGAGAAGAACGTGCTGCACAATGAAAAACCACATCTGCTTCTTCAAAAGCTTCTAAACACTCCTCTTTATTACTTAAGTCAAAAGCTTTAAAACGATAGCCTAACGCTTTGCCTATGCTCTCATTGCGTCCAAAACCCAAAACTTCCCAACCTTTTTGGGTTAAAAATTCTCCCAAATTTCGACCTAAACCACCTGTTGCTCCTGTTATTATTGCTTTCATTATGGTACTTCCCAAACCACAAGCCCCAAGCCAACACCTGCCGAAGTACCAATAAGCATCACTTTTTGACCTGATTTTAAATCTTTAGTCATCAATAGTTCATGTAAAGCAGTAGGAATAGAAGTTGCCACTTGATTACCATGATTATAAAAAATATCTATGAGTTTATCTTTATCAATTTTCAACATTCTTACAATATGGTTTAACGATGCTTGACTCGCTTGATGAGGAACTATCCAATCAATATCCTCCAAGCTTAGCCCTTTGGCTTTAAGTGTTCTATCAATAAAGTCTGGTAATATTTTTGCACTTAATTTAAAAAGCTTTTTGCCGTCCATTTCAAAAAAGCCCACCTCTTTATAATCTCCAACATAAGTACTAGGAGAATGCTTAACTCCAGCTCCACGAATTTGACAATACTCATAGCCTTGAGAATAAGTTTCAAAATTAGAAGTGACAATACCCCCACTATTTGACTTACGAAGTATCATCGCCGACGCTCCATCAGAAAAAATACCTGCTGTCCTAATATTAGACCAATCCAATCCAAGAGAGGCAATATCACAAGTCACAATTAAAATAGTTGGATAAGCATCTAATAAGTTAGAAGCCACATCAAACGCTCTTAAAGCACTCAAACAAGTCATATTAATATCAAATGTGGCAATATTTTTTTGAAGATTTAAAACACCATGAACCCACGCTCCATTAAAAGGAATGGCTTGTTGCATCGTAGCTGATGCATCAATAATACAATCAATATCATCAATAGAGAGTTTTGCATTTTCCAATGCTTGATTGACAGCTTTACGAAGTAAATCTTCTGATAATTCATCTTTAAGAAAATGCCTCTCCTTTAGCCCTGTTATCTTCATGGTTTGCCCATCTTTAAAGCCACACTGCTTATCTATCATCGATGCTGTAACAACGTTTACGGGCAATGCTTTTCCTGTACCTATAATATTTATATTTTTCATTATAATTCCTTATCGTCCATGAGACGTTCAGGGAAATTATAACCTAAAATTAAAATAGTGTCAAGTGTCAGTTTTCACTTTTTTATATTATCTTCTCTTGCCCCAAGCGATAAAGTGCAAAATCATATTTAATTGGG
>CAYPAK010000091.1:0-6943 GCA_964408665.1 uncultured Flavobacteriaceae bacterium
GTACTCATTTTAGCAAAATCATCATGAATTAATTTGTCTATATATAATTTGGCATTATTAAAAACACGATTATTAAAACCAATTGCTTTTTGGAAATCATAAAATACATTTATAATCATGTCATTGCTAGAAAGTAAAACGATTTTATTTACTTCATAATTGGTATTTTTTAAGGTATATGCAATAGCCGATGCACCAAAAGAATGTCCTATTAAGCTAAACGGTTTCTGAGGATTTAGATATGCTAATAGTTTGCCGAAAGCTTTTTTAGTTTCATAAAGATTAGTGTATTTTTTTATTGATTTATGATGCGCAAGATGATCAAAACTCACAACATAAAACCCTTTGTCGGCTAATGCTTTTGCAAACAGGAGTAAACTGCCTGCATTACTATTCCAACCGTGTACTAGAATAACTAATTCACCATCAGGATTTCCCATTTTATAACAATGTAGTTCGTCATTATCTAGTTTTAAGGTAAAAGGTTTAGCTAGCTCATAGAATGGAGCTTCTCTTTTTTTGACAGTTTTTAAACGTACAGTTTGAAAGACGTTAAATGCCTTTTTTCCTGCTAATTTTGGTATAATTAGACCAAGTAGATTAAGATAATACTTTAGAAAAAATAAATAATATTTCATGATTTTATAAAAATGTTATAGACAAAAGTACTATTATTTTAATAGTATCGTACAATTATTTTAATTAAAAACAGGCGTTAATTAATAAATAAAATTATAATTTTAGCCTAATTAAATTAACTAACCAATAATTTTTTAATACAATGAGTAATTATCATATAAAAGACCTAGAAGAATACTTTCAAGTTTACCGTAAATCTATAGCAAAACCAGCAGCTTTTTGGGAAGAAATAGCCGAAGAACATTTCGTTTGGAAAAAAAGATGGGATAAGGTTTTAGAATGGAATTTTACCAAACCTGAGGTTAAATGGTTTCAAGGTGCAAAGCTAAATATTACCGAAAACTGTATAGATAGGCATCTGCATACACGAGGAGATAAAACAGCAATATTATTTGAACCAAACAATCCTGATGAAAAAGCACAACATATTACTTACAGTGAATTAGCAAAACGTGTAAACCAATTTGCTAATGTGCTCAAAAGTAAAGGAGTTCAAAAAGGAGATAGAGTAGCTATTTACCTTCCTATGATTCCAGAACTTGCTATTGCTACATTAGCCTGTGCTAGGATAGGAGCAGTACATTCTGTTATTTTTGCAGGATTTTCGGCAACAGCGTTAGCAACACGTATTAATGATGCATCGTGTAAAATGGTTATTACCGCCGATGGGTCTTTTCGTGGTAAAAAAACAATAGATTTAAAAGGAATAGTAGATGAAGCTCTAGCGGAAACACCTTGCGTAGAACATGTTTTAGTTGCAAAACGAATTGATTCTGAAATCAATATGCAAGAAAATCGTGATTATTGGTTACAGCCTTTATTAGATAAGGCATCAGATACTTGTCCTGCTGAAGTTATGGATGCTGAAGATCCATTATTTATATTATACACTTCGGGTTCTACAGGAAAACCCAAAGGAATGGTGCATACTACCGCAGGATATATGGTTTATACGGCTTATACGTTCAAAAATATTTTTCAATATAAAGAAAATGATGTATATTGGTGTACAGCAGATATTGGTTGGATAACAGGTCATAGCTATATTGTTTATGGACCTTTGGCAAATGGCGCTACTACCGTAATGTTTGAAGGAGTACCTACCTATCCAGATTGGGGGCGTTTTTGGGAAATTGTACAAAAACACAAAGTAACCCAATTTTATACCGCACCAACAGCTATTCGTGCTTTGGCAAAAGAAAATTTAGACTTTGTTACTAAATATGATTTATCATCGCTAAAAGTATTAGGAACGGTTGGCGAACCTATTAATGAAGAAGCATGGCATTGGTATAATGATAATATCGGTAAAAATAATTGCCCAATAGTAGATACGTGGTGGCAGACAGAAACAGGAGGTATTATGATATCTCCCATACCATTTGCTACACCTACAAAGCCCACTTATGCAACCTTGCCATTTATAGGTATTCAGCCCGCACTTATGGATGAGGAAGGAAAAGAAATAAAAGGAAATCAAGTGAGTGGTCGCTTATGTATAAAACAACCTTGGCCAGCTATGGCACGTACTATTTGGGGTAATCATAAACGCTATAAAGAAACCTATTTTTCTGCCTATGATAATATGTATTTTACAGGAGATGGTGCTTTGCGTGATGAAGTAGGCTATTACAGAATTACAGGTAGGGTTGATGATGTTATTATCGTCTCTGGGCACAATCTAGGAACTGCACCTATAGAAGATGCTATTAATGAACATCAAGCAGTAGCAGAATCTGCTATTGTAGGATTTCCTCACGATGTAAAAGGTAATGCTCTCTATGCGTATGTTATTCTCAAAGAAACAGGAGAATCTCGTGATCATACTAATTTGCGTAAAGAAATAAACCAAATTATAACCGAACATATAGGTCCTATAGCTAAGTGTGATAAAATACAGTTTGTTCCTGGTTTACCTAAAACACGTTCAGGAAAAATTATGCGCCGTATTTTGCGAAAAATTGCATCAAAAGATACTAGTAATTTAGGCGATATTTCTACCTTGTTAAATCCTGAAATTGTAGCGGAGGTTATCAAGGGTGCTTTAGATTAAAGGCTTTAAGAAATAGTAGTAGTATTTGATGAAATTATAGTTTTATTAATACTTATAGCCTTTTTGTGCATTTTTTTACTCTTATATTTTTAGAATGATATAATATTATTTATTGATAATCAGTATTTTGTGTTGTTTTGAGCTTTTCTTTTTCTTAAAGCAAAGCAGCTTTAGACCTTTTGTCAAAAAATACTAATAAAATATTTTAAAAAAGCATTGTACTAGCAAAAGAAAAAAGCTATTTTTGTAGCTAAGATTATTAATTAATTTAGTACTTGTATTAAATAATACTTGTATTGAAAATATAAAAATATATTTATGAAGGCAATAACCAAAGATACCTATATCAAGTGGTATGAAGACATGTTATTTTGGCGTAAATTTGAAGATAAATTAGCAGCGCTATATATCCAACAAAAAATACGTGGATTTCTGCATTTATATAATGGGCAAGAAGCTGTACTTGCAGGTTCAGTTCATGCTATGAAACAAGGTAGCGACAAGATGATTACTGCATACAGGAATCATGTGCAGCCTATTGCATTAGGTGTAGATCCTAAGCGTGTAATGGCAGAGCTTTTAGGGAAAGTAACAGGAACATCTCACGGTATGGGAGGTTCGATGCATATCTTTTCTAAAGAGCATAATTTCTTTGGAGGGCACGGTATTGTAGGCGGGCAAATACCATTAGGAGCAGGAATAGCTTTTGCAGATAAATATTTTGAACGTGATGGTGTAACATTAACTTATTTTGGTGATGGAGCTGCACGTCAAGGTTCTTTGCACGAAACGTTTAATATGGCTATGAACTGGAAACTTCCAGTAGTTTTTATAGTAGAAAACAATCAATATGCTATGGGAACTTCTGTAGAGCGAACAGCCAATCATACTGATATTTGGAAGCTAGGACTAGGTTACGAAATGCCTTGTGGTCCTGTAGATGGTATGAACCCTGTAAAAGTAGCCGAAGCAGTTTCTGAAGCTATAGAACGCGCAAGACGTGGAGAAGGCCCTACATTGTTAGAAATGAAAACATACCGTTATAGAGGGCATTCTATGAGTGATGCACAACATTATAGAACCAAAGATGAGGTTGCAGAATATAAAAAAATAGACCCAATCGTTCAAGTGTTAAATGAAATAAAAAAGAACGAATGGCTTTCAGCTGATGAAATAAACACCATTAACCAACGTGTAAAAGATACCGTACAAGAATGTGTAGAATTCTCAGAGGCATCAGATTATCCTGAAACGAAACAACTTTATGATATGGTTTATGAACAAGAAGATTATCCATTTCTAAAAAGTCGTTTAGATAATTAATACTAAATTTATTAAAAAAAATAAGATACAGATTATGGCAGAAATAATCACAATGCCTCGCTTGAGCGATACAATGGAAGAAGGAACTGTTGCTACTTGGCTAAAAAAAGTTGGCGATAAGATAGAAGAAGGAGACATGATAGCAGAAATCGAAACCGATAAAGCTACTATGGAATTTGAATCTTTTAATGAAGGTGTACTTTTATATATCGGAGTAGAAGAGGGAGGAAGTGCTCCTGTAGATTCACTTCTAGCAATAATTGGTGATGCAGGCGAAGATGTATCGGCTTTGATTGCAGATTTTAAAGCAAATAATAGTGCTGCTGCTCCAGCAGAGAAAGTGTCAGAGGTTAAAGAAACTCCAAAACAGAGCGAAACAGTAGTCGCTGCGAAACCTCAAGAAGAGGTCATAGAAGTAAAAACAGCCAATGGAGGTCGTATTTTTGTTTCTCCACTAGCCAAAAAAATGGCAGCAGACCAAAATATAAATCTAAGTACCGTAATAGGAACGGGAGAAAATGGTAGAATTATCAAACGTGATATTGTAAATTACCAACTAGCTCCAGTTAGCACAGCTACGGCTAATGCTGTTGTAGAGCCTACAGCTTTCGTACCAAAACCATTAGCTATAGGAGAAGAATCATTTGATGAGGTTTCTAATTCTAAAATGCGAAAAATCATTGCTAAAAGACTTGGAGAATCTAAGTTTATGGCACCGCATTACTATTTAATGATTGATATTGATATGGATAATGCTATCCAATCACGTAAAGCAATAAACGCTTTACCAGATACTAAAGTATCGTTTAATGATATGGTAGTGAAAGCGGTAGCAATGGCGCTTAAGAAACATCCAAAAGTAAACTCACAATGGTTTGCTGACAAAATCCGAATTAATCATCACGTGCACGTAGGAGTAGCGGTAGCAGTAGAAGACGGTTTAGTTGTTCCTGTAGTTAAGTTTACAGACCAACAGTCGTTAACACAGATTAATGCTGCTGTAAAAGACCTTGCAGGAAGAGCACGAATTAAAAAAATATTACCTAACGAAATGGAAGGAAGTACCTTTACCGTTTCTAATTTAGGCATGTTTGGTATTACGGAATTTACTTCTATTATTAACCAGCCTAACTCAGCTATTATGTCTGTAGGGGCTATTATACAGCAGCCTGTAGTGAAAAATGGCGAGATAGTAGTTGGTAATATGATGAAAGTAAGTATGGCTTGTGACCACAGAACCGTAGATGGTGCTACAGGAGCCGCTTTCTTAAAAACATTTAAAGAGTTTATGGAAAATCCTGTAACGATGCTTGCTTAGTATTTTGAACTAAAATAAATATAGGGAAAATAATTTCGGTTATTTTCCTTTTTTTTTGATAGCTTTACCACGTATTATTAAAAAACATTATCTATGAAAAATATAAAGCACTTATTACTAGCTATTTTATTTATTTATTCGTTTAATAGTTATTCCCAAAACAAAAAAAGCAGAAAAAAGTCTAAAGATTATGTAACCTACATGTGTATGAAAACAGATACTATGGGGAAAACAATTTGGGAAAAGAAAGTAATTGATAAAAAATTGCTTGCACTTAAAAAAGAAGGTAAGCTAGAAGGTATACAATACCAATTAAAAAGTAAAGGTTACGATGTAGATATTACAGGTTGCTTGGATAAAAAAACAATAAAAGCTTGGGACGAAAATAAAATAAGCGAACAAAAAAAGAAGCAAATTGCTAAAAAGAAAAGACGGATTAAACACAAGAAATAATTTACTACTAATGCCTAAAAAAAATACTTTTTTCAAATTATCCATTACGTTTAAAGCTTACAAATTAAAACTTACGCATCCGTTCAAAATATCACGATACTCACGTACGCATCAAGATAGTGTGATTGTGACTATAAGCGATGGTACTTATTTTGGCTACGGAGAGGCAACTACCAATCCGTATTATGTAAAAGAGATTATAGATATTACAACAGGAATAGAGCAGGTAAAAGCATTAGTAGAAAATGCAGGAACGAACACACCAGAAGAATTGTGGGAAGTATTAAACAAAACAGGCATTAACCCTTTTCCTCTCTGCGCTATAGATGAGGCTTTTCATGACTTTTATGGTAAGAAAAATGATATAGCAAATTATAAACGTTTTGGTTTTGAGCGTAAAGCACCTCTTACAAGTTACACTATTGGTATAGCTAGTATTGAAAAAATGATTGAAAAAATCAAAGAAAAACCTTGGCCTATTTATAAAATAAAAATGGGCTTTGAAGGCGATGTTGCTATGATTAAAGCCTTACGAGAAGTAACCAAGGCGGTTTTTCGTGTAGATGCAAACTGCGCTTGGACAGCAGAAGAAACTGTAACTAAAGCCAAAGAGCTGCAAAAACTCAATGTAGAATTTATAGAACAACCACTTCCTGCCGATGATTGGGAGGGGATGGCTTATGTAAAAGAACATAGCGTATTGCCCATTATTGCCGATGAAAGCTGTTTAGTTGAGGAAGATGTATTACTTTGTGCCCCTTATTTTGATGGTGTAAACATAAAACTGATGAAATGTGGCGGTATTACTCCTGCAAAAAGGATGCTAGAAAAGGCTAAGGAATTAGGTTTAAAAACAATGATAGGTTGTATGACAGAATCTACCGTTGGTATATCTGCAATAGCACAACTGGCGCCAGCTTTAGATTATCTTGATGCTGATGGTGCTTTATTGTTAGATAATGATACCGCTTCAGGCGTGTCTTATGATTTTGGAAAGCTTGTTTTTCCAAAAGAAAAAGGTAATGGTATTGTTCTAAAATAATTACTATATTTGAGAACTAAAATAAAGAACTAAAAATCATGAAAAAAATAATAGTAGCAGCAATTACACTTTTTACGAGCTTAACTGTTTTTGCACAATCTGATTTAGAGAAGTT
>CAYPAK010000092.1:0-3462 GCA_964408665.1 uncultured Flavobacteriaceae bacterium
CTAATTACGTTCTCTTACTATGAAAAAAGCCTTTTTAACTGTTTTAATTATACTTATTGCCTTTGCTTTTTTTACTAAAAAAGGCAAACAAACACTACAAATTGCAAAAGCAACTGTAATTCCTGTTTCGTATATCAATAAAACAGGAAATACTGTAGCAACACGAGTAACTGTTCCTAAAGGTTATAAACGTACAAAATATCCTAAAGGAAGTTTTCAAGAATATCTCAGGAATTACAAACTCAAACCTTTTGGTAGTAAAGTAATTAACTATGATGGAACACCTTATTTTTATCAAGGCGGTCACGTTGGTATTTTAACTTTAGGAAATACCACAAACGGGCTTCAGCAATGTGCCGATGCATTAATACGACTTCGAGCAGAATACCTTTGGAATAACAATCAAAAAAATAAAATAGGTTTTAATTTTACAAGCGGACATCACGTGTCTTGGCAGAAATATGCAAACGGAATTCGTCCGAATATAAAAGGAAATAAAGTGACTTTTAGTAAAAAAGCTAAAGCTGATACTAGCAAAGTTAATTTCTACAAATACCTAAACCTTATTTATACTTATGCAGGAACACTTTCGTTATACACCGAACTGCCTAAAATAAAGGATAAAGATATTCAACTTGGCGATATGCTTGTAAACCCTGGCACTCCTGGTCATATTGTCATTATAATAGATGAAATAATAAATGATAAAGGAGAGAAATACTTTTTATTGGCACAAGGAAATACCCCTTCACAAACGATGCATCTGCTCAAAAATACTATGGATACAAGTATGAGCCCTTGGATAAAACTAAAAAACAATATTGTAATTGATATTCCTGCATACACATTTGATAATAGTAAATTTATACGGTTTAAATAACTACTTATGAGTAATACTGAATTAGAAAACAAACTCAAAACAAAGGATATTAAACCTACAGCAGTTCGTTTATTAGTTCTAAAATGGCTTATGGAGCAAAGGCATGCGATTAGCTTAAAAGATTTAGAACTTCACTTTGATTATGCTGATAAAAGTACACTGTTTAGAACCCTAAAAACCTTTGAAAAAAAGCAGTTAATTCATCCTATAAATGATGAAACTGGCGTGGTTAAATATGCATTACAACAAAAAGAAAACACGCTTACGGCTAAAGGTTTTCATTATCATTTTTACTGTACTAAATGTAAGGAAACATTTTGCTTACAAACCGTAAGCAAACCTAAACTAACACTACCAAACTTATTTACCGCTCAAAAAGTAAATACTATTGTAAAAGGTGTTTGCGCTAATTGCAATAATTAATACTAGCTGCCCACACTATTCCAACCCATAGCTTCTAGTTTTATTTTTTGATTACCTCGTGTAATTAAATGTGCGCCTTCGTTTCCTGCTACCATATGCCCAATAACGGTAAAATTAGGATTTGCTTTTATTTTATCATAATCTGTTTGAGAAATCGTAAAAAGCAACTCATAATCTTCGCCTCCACTTAATGCAATAGTAGTACTATCTAAATTCAGCTCTTCGCAAGTATTGATAACTTGTGGGTCTAGCGGTATTTTTTCTTCATAAAGATTACAACCTACTTTAGATGCCTTGCAAAGATGCAGTATTTCAGAACTTAAACCATCAGAAATATCTATCATAGCTGTTGGTTTTACATCAAGGTCTTTGAATAATCGTATAATATCTTTGCGAGCCTCAGGTTTTAGCTGTCGTTCTAATAAATAAGAATATGGTTCCATATCTGGTTGACTGTTCGGGTCTACTTCTAGCACTTGACGCTCACGTTC
Organism: uncultured Flavobacteriaceae bacterium; assembly: GCA_964408665.1. Classification (GTDB taxonomy): domain Bacteria; phylum Bacteroidota; class Bacteroidia; order Flavobacteriales; family Flavobacteriaceae; genus JALSVQ01. The sequence goes on from CAYPAK010000092.1 coordinate 1,795, forward strand.
TAGAATTTGCAAACCTAAATATGCTGCACCTAAATCGCCTGTTACTACAAGTAAATCGCCTGCTTTTGCTCCAGAACGATAAACAATATCTTTAGTTTTTGCTTCGCCTAATGCTGTAACACTTATCAAAAGCCCTGAAGTAGAAGATGTAGTATCTCCACCTACAAGGTCTATTTTGTAATTAGCACAAGCCATGTAAATACCTTCGTATAAAGCTGCAATCATCTCTACAGTAAAACGACTAGAAACTGCAATAGAAACGGTGATTTGCGTAGCAATACCATTCATTGCATAGACATCGGATAAGTTTACCATTACGGCTTTATAACCTAAATGTTTTAAAGGTGAATATGCTAAATTAAAATGCACTCCTTCCACGAGCAAATCGGTAGTTATAAGCTGATTTTTAGCCATTGCAAGTACAGCAGCATCATCGCCCACACCTTTTATAGTGGTTTTGTGCTGTAGTTTTATATTTTTGGTTAAATAATGAATTAACCCAAATTCACCTAAATCTCCCAAAGGAGTTTGACTGTTGTTTTTATCTGTTATCATAGCGCAAAGATAAGGCTTTATAAGAACTTGTTTTTATTTAAAATGAAAAAAGTATTTTTTTGTATCTTTACCACAAATTAATTAATTAGAATAAAAAATGAAAAAAGTAATTATTACCTTATTTGCAAGTGCATTATTAATCACATCATGCTCAGATGCAAAAAAAGAAGAAGCCAAACAGGAAACTACAAAAGAAACTCAAGAAGTAGCAAAATACCAAGTTTTTGGTGAAAAATTTGATGAAAAAGGCGCTTTAAATGCGGCACAAATGAAAGCGCAATACGCAACTATGAAGCCTGGAGATACTGTTTCAGTGAAATTTGCTTCTAAAATCAATGCGGGATGTAAGAAAAAAGGTTGCTGGATGCGTTTGGATTTAGGCGAAAACGAAGAGTCTTTTGTGCGCTTTAAAGATTACGGGTTTTTTATTCCACTTAATGCAGACGGTAAAGAAGTAATAGTAAATGGTAAAGCATTTGTTACCGAAATAACCGTAGAAAAATTAAAACATTTTGCTAAAGATGAAGGCAAAAGTGAAGCAGAAATTGCTAAAATCACCAAACCAGAATATACTTATGCTTATGAATCTACAGGTGTTTTAATGAAGTAATTATGAAGCACTTTTTTAGCCTAATACTAGTTGCTTTTTTATTTTCTTGTACTAAAGAAACCAAAAAAGAACCCATTAGCAAAACTCCTAAAACAGTAGAACTAAAAATGTATAAACCTTCTGAAATGGCATTGCTTATGGAAGAAATGTTTCAAGCAAACATGAAGGTAAAAAAACAAATACAAGCAGGAGAACTTCCTGACAGTTTTCCTGAACGTTTTAAAAACATTCATAAAGCGGTACTAACTGACCCTAATGATAGAACGGCTTCTTTTAAAACATTCTCTGATAATTATTTAAATAATCTAGCGAGTGTTTATACGGCAAGTACTGCTAGCGATGCAAAAACACGCTTCAATAATACAATTAATGCCTGCGTAGCTTGCCATCAAACCACTTGTACAGGACCTATACCGAGAATAAAAAAACTATTAATTAAAGAATAGTTCCAAATAGTACTAGAAAGCAATAAAAACACCTCCAAAATAGTAAGTTTTGGAGGT
>CAYPAK010000092.1:3562-6934 GCA_964408665.1 uncultured Flavobacteriaceae bacterium
AACTTTTGACTTTTTAACTCCTAAATATCAAGAGTATTATAGTATCTTTGCCTTATGAAAATAAAAGAAGACAAAAAACCATTGCGGTTTCACAATAATCTAGTTAATGCAACTGTAGATGCTTTAAATTACATTTTTAATGATGGTATTTATGCTGATAAAGCGGTACAAACAGCCTTAAAACGTGATGCTCGTTTTGGTGCTAGAGATAGAAAATTTATAGCAGAAACCATTTATGATATTGTACGTTGGAAACGATTATATAACGAAATAGCCGAAACAAAAAATCATTACAACAAACGTAATCTTTGGAAACTCGTTGCAGTTTGGGCAGTAGTAAACAACCATAAATTACCCGATTGGAAAGAATTTGCAAAAACCCCTGTAAGACGTATAAAAGGACGGTTTAAAGAATTGCAAAAAATACGAAAATTCAAAGAATCAATTCCAGATTGGTTAGATGAATTAGGCGAAAAAGAATTAGGTAAATCTTGGGATGCCGAAATCAATGCATTAAATCAGCAAGCGCAAGTTGTACTTCGTACTAATACACTAAAAACAAGTCCGCTACGATTACAGCAATTATTAGCCAAAGAAGGTATAGAAACAGTATTACTCAAAAATTATCCTGATGCTTTACTTTTAAAGGAACGAAAAAATGTGTTTCAAACCCCATTTTTTAAAGATGGACTCTTTGAAGTACAAGATGCATCATCACAAAAAGTAGCTGAGTTTTGTAATGTAAAACCAGGGCAACGCGTTATAGATGCCTGCGCAGGAGCAGGAGGAAAAACACTACACCTTGCAGCTCTTATGGAAAACAAAGGACAGCTTATAGCTATGGATATCTATGGGAACAAACTTACCGAACTCAAACGAAGAGCCAAGCGAAATAATGCCCACAACATCCAAACGAAAGTAATAGAATCTACCAAAACCATAAAAAAACTCAAAGGAACTGCCGATGTAGTTTTACTTGACTCTCCATGTTCTGGTCTAGGTGTTTTAAAGCGAAATCCTGATGCTAAATGGAAGTTACAGCCCGAATTTATTGACAAAATAAAAGCAACGCAAGCAGAAATAATAGACCGCTACGCACAAATGGTCAAAGCTGGCGGAACGCTTGTTTATGCAACTTGTTCTATTTTACCTTCGGAAAATGAAGAACAAGTAAAAAAATTCTTATCTTTACACCAAGAATTTGAATTAATAGACTCCAAAACTATCGCTGCCGCGCAATCTGGATTTGACGGTTTCTATATGGCAAAAATGAAAAAAATCAATTAAAATGAAAAAAATTACCACATTACTAGTTTTATTTATTACTGTAAATTTATTAGCACAAATACCAGCAGGCTATTATGATTCTGCTACAGGAACAGGTTATGCATTAAAAACACAATTATATCAAATAATAAACAGTACTAATGATGGTTTAGCTACAGAATATACAGCAAATTCATACAGTTATAATAGCTTATATACAGCCTACCAAACTACCGATACCGATACCATGTATGAAAATGATGGTACCGTGCTAGATATGTATTCAGAAAACCCAAGTGGCAATGACCCGTATAATTACAACCATTCTGGTAGTGATACTTGTGGTAATTATTCTTCTGAAGGAGACTGCTATAACCGTGAGCATCTAATGCCTCAAAGTGTATTTAATAGCGCCTCTCCTATGAAAAGTGACGTGCATTTTGTAGTGCCTAGTGATGGTAAAGTAAATGGGCAACGAAGTAACCATCCCTTTGGAGAAGTTTCTAACCCAACTTGGACTTCTCTAAACGGTTCTAAATTGGGGAGTAATACTTATGGTAATTATTCGGGAACGGTATTTGAGCCTATAGATGAGTTTAAAGGCGATATAGCACGTATGCTTTTCTATTTTGCTACACGTTACGAAAATCAAGTAGCCTCTTGGAACCACGATATGCTAAATGGCACATCAGACCAAGTATATGCCGATTGGTTTTTGGCAATGCTTATTAGCTGGCATAATGCAGACCCTGTAAGTCAACGTGAAATAGACCGTAATAATGCTTGTTTTGCTTACCAAAACAACAGAAACCCTTTTATAGATCACCCAGAATGGGTGGCTACTATATGGAGTGGTTCTATGGATACCACTGCACCATCAGTTCCTACAAATTTAGTGGCTTCAAACCCTACAAGTTCAACCATTGATTTATCTTGGACTGCAGCTACCGACAATACTGCTGTAACTTCTTATGATATTTATAGAGATGGTGTGCAAACGTATAATACTACAAATACTACATTTACCGCTAATGGACTACAAGGAACAACCAACTATTGTTTTACCGTTTACGCTAGAGATGCCGCTAATAATGTTTCTAATGCAAGTAATCAATCTTGTGAAACTACACTTGCAGGAAGTGGCGGAACAGGTATTTGTGCTGTAGAAACTTTTGAAAATATCCCTGCTGATAATGGCTCGTATAATAACAGAACTTGGTCTGGCGATAATGGACTTACTTGGTCTGCGACTAATGCAAGAACAGATAGAAGCATAAATAACCGTGCTATTACTATAAAAAACGGGATACTTACTGCCCCTACAACAACTGGTGGGATTGGTGAGTTAACGGTAACTACAAAGCGTGAATTTAGTGGTTCAGCAGGTTCTTATGACCTCAAAGTAAACGGTGTATTAAAAGGTACTATTCCTTATGGCAGTACAGCACAAACCACAACAATTACAGCTATAAATATAGAAAATAACGTAAGCATTACTTTGAGTAAAACGGCTAGTAGCTCTAGCAATGATAGAGTAGCTTTTGACGATCTTTCTTGGACATGTTATAGTGCTGCTGCAGGTGTTGAAACCAATAGTTTAGCTAATATAAACGTCTATCCAAACCCTATAAAAGATGGTTATTTTACTATTCGTTTAAACGAAAAAAGTATACTTACTTTTTATACTATTTTGGGTGAAGTTGTACAAACAAAAACAGTAACTGCTGGTTTGCAAACAGTAACAGTAAACAAATTAACAACTGGTTTTTACCTCTTGAAAATACAAAACAGCAAAGGTATGGCTGTACGTAAAATAAAGATTGATTAAGCTAAAAGTGTTGTATATAAACCTATTGTGTTTTTTACTAAAAATAGCATTATGAATAATGTAAAACAAGACTGATTTTCATTTGTTAGTTAAAAAACTCATTATAAGGTTTGTGGCTTTAAATAATTGTTATATATTAGCAACGTAAAAACAGGCATTTACTATGCTAAATAAAACACTCTAGGGCGTTATGTATGTGTAAGTCTGTTGAACATATATACTAGTTAGGTTTAATAGCTCCAAAGTCCGTGAATTTAGTTAAAAGTATAAAGCTAAAA
>CAYPAK010000093.1:0-1493 GCA_964408665.1 uncultured Flavobacteriaceae bacterium
TTTATAATCAAATTAATATGCAAGATATTTGTAGTAAATTATAACTTTTTTTACCTTGCACTTAAAATAAAAATTATGAAAGGACAAAACCATTATAAACCCTTAAAATCAGGTGTTTTTCTTAAACAAATCCAAATGATACATCTTGCACTGTTAGCAGGAATGACAATAGCTACAATTTTTGCTGCTAATTTAGATATTTTAAATTTAGATTGGGCTAGCTTAGACTTTACTACAGTAACTTATAATGAGCTACTCATTCCCATAGGAGCAATAGTATTGAGTTATATTACTGCTAAGAATATGTTAAAAAAACACCTCAATGACACAAGTTTAAAAAAAAGTGTTTCCTATTATCAAACGGTATTTATTATACAAGCAGCAATACTAGAGTTTAACTATTTTATCTTAATATTTAAAATGAAGACTGTAACGGCAGGTAGCTTGGCTGGTTTAGCACTTATTTTACTTTACTTTATATCGTTACGCCCTACAAAAAGCAAAATAATTCGCGATTTGCAATTAGACGCATCAGATGCAAATCAGTTTAATGATGGAAATGAATATTTAACCTAAATTTTTTTGTTTTCAGTTTTTTAATTAAAAATAAATAGTATATTTGCTTTATAATTATGAAAAACAATTTAAGAAATACAAACTGGTGGTGGTTACAATCTAAACAAAGATCGTAATCTAAACTGCTATACCATATATTAATATCAAGGCTTGTCGATTACGACAAGCCTTTTTTAATGCAATACGTTTATGAAAAAAATAAAATTAGAAATTATTCAAAAAAAATTACTCGCCGATATGCTTACTCCTGTGGGTTTGTATTTAAAATTACGCGATAATTTTCATAATAGTTTTTTGCTAGAAAGCTCTGATTATCATGCGAATGATAATAACTATTCCTTTATCTGTTTAGAGCCTTTAGTTACTTTTGAAGTAAATAATAAAAAAATCAGTACCAAAGGACTTGGTTTGGATAAAACCGTTTTAATTAACCAAAAAAACCAAGTAATTGATGAATTGCAATCGCTTATTAATCATTTTCAACTTGATAATACGACTACGGTTAATGGCTTTTTTGGCTATACCAATTATGATGCGGTACAGTATTTTGAAAATATACCAATTCAAGTAAAAAAGGAAAAAGCACACCAAACACCTGAGCTGTTTTATGCGCTCTTTCGTTATATAATACAAATAGATCATTTTAAAAATGAACTTACTATAACCGAGAATCTAATTCCTAACGAAACTTCACAAATAATGCGTATTATTAATCTGGTTCAAAACACCAACTATCCGCATTATAATTTTAAGCTAACAGGTAGCACAAGTAGCACAATAACCGATGAAGCGTTTAAAGCATACGTAAAAAAAGGAAAAACACATTGTCAAAAAGGAGATGTGTTTCAGTTGGTACTATCAAGGCAATTTGCACAAAAATTTTCTGGTGATGATTTTAATGTGTATCGCGCATTACG
>CAYPAK010000093.1:1593-6893 GCA_964408665.1 uncultured Flavobacteriaceae bacterium
TACAAAGAAACCCAATTTTATAGCCATGTAATTCATTTAGTTTCCGAAGTAGAAGCAGATTTAGACAAAGCAAACAGCTCATTGCAGTTTTTTGCCGATACATTTCCTGCAGGAACACTCTCGGGAGCACCAAAATATCGTGCTATGCAACTCATAGACCAATACGAAAAACACCAACGCGGTTTTTATGGTGGTGCAATCGGTGTTTTTGGTTTTGATGGAAGTATAAATCATGCGATTACTATTCGTAGTTTTTTGAGTAAAAACAACACCTTGTTTTTTCAAGCAGGAGCAGGAATAGTAGTAAGTTCTGATGAAGAAAGCGAATTACAAGAGGTAAATAACAAACTAGGAGCGCTACAAAAAGCATTAACCGTAGCCGAAAATATTTAAAACAGATGAATACAACAACAAAAATATTAGTATTAGATAATTATGACTCGTTCACCTATAATTTAGTCCATTATATAGAAGCATTAGGTTATGATGTTGATGTGTTTCGTAATGATAAAATCACTTTAGATGAAGTGGATAATTATGATACCATAGTGCTATCTCCTGGCCCGGGATTACCCAAAGATGCAGGAATTATGAAAGATTTAATTAAAAAATATGCAAACAGTAAAAAAATATTAGGTGTTTGCTTAGGCATGCAAGCTATTGGAGAAGTTTTTGGTGGTAATTTAGAAAATTTAACAACGGTATATCACGGCGTATCAAGTCCTATAAAAGTACTTGATACTAGTGATGTTTTATACCAAGATTTGCCACAAACTTTTAAAGTAGGACGTTACCATAGTTGGGTTATTGATAAAACTAATTTCCCTAAAGAATTAACTATCACTTCCGAGGAAGAAAATGGTCAAATTATGTCTATTACGCATAAAAAACACCAAGTTTATGGCGTGCAATATCATCCTGAATCGATATTGACAGAAAATGGTAAAAAAATAATAGCAAACTTCTTAAAAGCATAATATGAAACAAGTATTAAATCAATTATTTGAACATAAAACCTTGAGCGAACAAGATGCTTACAACATCTTACTTCGCATAGGAAAAGGTGATTTTAACAGTTCGCAAATAGCCGCTTTTCTTACCGTATATCTTATGCGAAACATTGCGGTACAAGAGCTAAAGGGCTTTCAAAATGCTTTATTAGATTTATGTTTAAAAGTGGATTTTTCGGACTTTGACACGATTGATGTTTGCGGAACAGGAGGCGATGGTAAAGACACCTTTAATATTTCAACATTAAGTGCGTTTGTAGTGGCAGGAGCTGGTTATAAAGTGGCAAAACATGGTAATTATGGTGTTTCATCATCTTGCGGATCTTCTAATGTATTGGAGTATTTGGGCTATGAATTTACCAATAAAGAAAGTATTCTTAAAAAACAATTAGCCGAAACTAATTTTACCATGATGCACGCGCCACTTTTTCATCCTGCAATGAAAAACGTAGGGCCTATCCGTAGGGAATTGGGTATAAAAACATTTTTCAATATGCTTGGTCCTATTGTAAATCCCAGTTTTCCTAAAAACCAACTAGCGGGTGTTTATAGCTTAGAAGTGGCACGTATTTATAATTATTTATTGCAAGATTCTGGCAAAAAATACACCATTTTACACAGTTTAGACGGTTATGATGAAATTTCGCTTACAGGAAAATTCAAAGCTATTAGTAATAAAGGCGAACAGTTGCTAGAGCCAGCAGATTTAGGTTTAAAAAAACATAATCAAGAAGCTATTTATGGCGGAAACAGTGTAGCGTCTTCGGCTAAAATATTTGTTGATATTTTAAATAACAAAAGCACCGAAGCGCAAGAAAATGTAGTTTTGGCTAATGCAGGATTTGCTATTCACACTTTTGAGCCTAATAAAAGTATTGAAGAATGTATTGCTATCGCTCGTGAATCATTAGAAAGTGGCAAAGCCTTACAAGTATTAGAAAAAGTAGTAACTATTAAATAATACCGATGACTATTCTAGAAAAAATAAAACTACATAAAAAAACAGCAGTTGCAAAGGCAAAACAAGCGGTCTCGCTTAAAAAATTACAGCAAAGTAAGTACTATAACCGTAAGTGTTTTTCGCTTTACGAATATATTGAGCGAGGCAATGGTGTTATAGCCGAGTTTAAAAGGCAATCGCCATCCAAAGGAATTATAAACGACCAAGCCAAGGTTCAAGATGTGGTTTTGGGTTATAAGAGAGCCGGTGTTTCGGCAGTTTCTGTACTTACCGATACGCATTTTTTTGGAGGAACTAATCAAGATTTAATAGTTGCCAGAGAAAGTATAAATATACCGATATTACGCAAAGATTTTATCATCAGTAGTTACCAAATACACGAAGCAAAAGCCATAGGTGCTGATGCTATTTTGCTTATTGCTGCGATATTAACCCAAGAGGAAATTATCACTTTTACAGATTTAGCGCATTACTTAGGATTAGAAGTGCTTTTTGAAATATATAATGAACAAGAACTCCGTTTACACATACCAGAAATACGAATTGTAGGGATAAATAACCGAAACTTAAACACCTTTGAAGTAGATTTTGAAAACGCCATAAAGCTAAGCAGAAAACTACCAAAAAACACCTTAAAAATAGCAGAAAGTGGCATAAGCGACCCTAATAATATAAAAATGCTTCGCAGTAAAGGTTTTGATGGTTTTCTTATTGGAGAAAACTTTATGAAAACTACAAACCCTGCTTTAGCTTGTCAAGAATTTATAAAAAAGATATGATGATGAAACTCAAAGTTTGTGGCATGCGCTCGTCTGAAAATATAAGTGAATTAATAAAACTAAATCCTGATTTTATAGGCTTTATATTTCATGAAAAATCACCTAGAAATGTAATTGAATTACCTCAAGTTGTTATTCCGAAAAACATAAAAAAAACAGGTGTTTTTGTAGATAAACCTATGACATTTATCCAAGAAAAAGCCAAACGGTTTGATTTAGATTATATACAGTTACACGGCAAAGAATCTCCCAAATTTTGCAAAATATTACAAGCAGAAGGCTTTCGGTTAATTAAAGCGTTTACTATTACTAGCAATTTTGATTTTGAGCAAACAAAAGCCTACGAATCATATTGTGAATTTTTTTTATTTGATGCTTTTGGTAAGCAAGCAGGCGGAAATGGTATTACGTTTAATTGGGAATTACTTCAAAAATACAAAGGTAATACACCATTTTTATTAAGCGGAGGGATAAATAATACTATGGTTAAAGATGTGCTAGATTTTAATCATAAACAGTACAAAGGAATAGATATCAATAGCGGATTTGAACTAAAACCCGCAATAAAAAATATAGAACAAATTAAAACATTTAAAGACGCATTAAAATACTAATTATATGAATTATCACGCAAACAAAGACGGTTTTTATGGCGAATTTGGAGGAGCATTTATCCCTGAAATGCTTTATCATAATGTGGCAGAACTTAAAGCAAATTATTTAGAAATTATTAATTCAGAAGCGTTTCAAAAAGAATTCAAAGAGCTTTTAAAACACTACGTAGGAAGACCCACACCTTTATATTATGCAAAACGTCTTTCGGCAAAATATAAAACCAATATTTTTTTAAAACGTGAAGATTTAAACCATACAGGAGCACATAAAATAAACAATACTATTGGGCAGATTTTAGTAGCCAAACACTTGGGCAAAAAGCGTATCATTGCCGAAACAGGCGCAGGACAACACGGCGTAGCAACAGCAACAGTTTGTGCCTTGATGGATTTAGAATGTATCGTTTATATGGGCGAGGTAGATATTGCAAGGCAAGCGCCCAATGTAGCGCGCATGAAAATGCTTGGCGCTACTGTAAAACCAGCTATTTCTGGGAGCAAAACCCTTAAAGATGCAACCAACGAAGCTATACGAGATTGGATAGCCAATCCCGAAAATACTTATTACCTCATCGGTTCGGTAGTTGGGCCGCATCCATATCCTGATATGGTAGCACGTTTTCAAGCGATAATAAGCAAAGAAATGCAAAGTCAATTAGCCGAAAAAACAGGTAGAAATTACCCAGACAAAATTATAGCTTGCGTTGGTGGAGGTTCTAATGCTGCAGGTGCTTTTTATCATTATTTAGATAATGAAAACGTAGCGCTTATAGCTGTAGAAGCTGACGGTCTAGGCGTAGCAACAGGCGAAACTGCAGCAACCACACAAGTAGGAACTGAAGGTATTATCCACGGAAGCAAAACCTTACTTATGCAAAATAGCGAAGGGCAGATTACTGAACCTTATTCTATTTCCGCAGGATTAGATTACCCAGGAGTTGGGCCTTTGCATGCGCATCTGTTTAAAACAGGAAGAGGCACTTTTCTAGGTGCAACAGACCAAGAAGCACTAGATGCCGCTTTTGAACTTACGCAGCTAGAAGGTATTATTCCCGCCTTGGAGTCTGCTCATGCCTTGGCAGCTTTAAAGAAATTAACTTTTAAAACCAATGAGAATATTGTAGTAAACCTATCTGGTCGTGGCGATAAAGATATGGAAACATATATAAAAGTACTTAATACCAAGAAATAATGAAAACACTATTTAAAAATAAAAAAAACATCCTAAATATTTACTTAACCGCAGGATATCCTAAACTAGAAGATACGGTAACTATCGTGCAAGAATTAGCCAAAAATGGTGTTGCTATGGTAGAAATTGGCATGCCTTTTTCAGATCCTTTGGCTGATGGGCCAACCATACAAAACAGTAGTGCAATCGCTATAAAAAACGGAATAACTTTAGCTAAAATATTTAATCAAATCACCGAAATACGAAAAACAGTAACTATACCGATAGTGCTGATGGGTTATTATAACCAAATACTACAATATGGAGCAAATTCTTTCTTTAAAAAAGCCAAAGAAGTAGGTGTTAATGGCTTTATTATCCCAGATTTACCGCTTGATATTTACAAAACGGAGCATAAAGCTACTTTAGAAAATCTAGGCTTGGACATGATTTTTTTAATAACACCACAAACTACCGATACACGCATTAAACTATTAGACGAGGCAAGTAGTGGTTTTCTGTATGTCGTATCTTCTTTTGCTACTACAGGATCACAAAATGATATTGTGCAAAAGCAAATTGATTATTTTAAGCGTTTAGACAAGTTAGCTTTAACAAACCCCAGATTAATAGGTTTTGGTATTCACAACAAAACAACTTTTGATACCGCTTGCCAGTTTGCCAATGGCGCAATAATAGGAAGTGCCTTTATCAAAGCGTTAGCGAATACTAATGATGTAATACAAACTGTAAAGGAATTTGTTA
>CAYPAK010000094.1:0-1851 GCA_964408665.1 uncultured Flavobacteriaceae bacterium
ACTTTTACAACTCAATTAAAGTTCAAATTTAGCCGTTACTAGCACTTGCTTATTATCTCTAGTAAGCAAAGCTGCATTGGTAAGTCCTGTAGTATAAAGCTGATGCGAATCATTATATTTACTCATAACATAAGCTAAATCAATAGTAATACCATCAAATTGATAACCTAAACCTGCACTGTATGAAGTGTAATCACCACGAATAGCTGTGTTTTTATAGGGTGTTTGCTTTAAGGTGTAACCGCCTCGCAAACTTAACGCTCCTAGACGCCATTCTGCACCTAATTTGAATTCACTTACAGCTTTGAGGTTTTGCTTAATATCATCATTGGCTTGCAAAAAATCGCTTGTAGGTTTCATTTTTATATTTGCTTGATTTTGGTACGAATAATCTGCACTAAGCAAACCAAATTTACCAATAACCAAGGCAACACTTGCCGTAGTTTTACTAGGTATTACCAAATCATATTCTGGATAAATATTAATAGTTGTAGGCGCTACTGTCTGTCTGATTAGGTTTCCACCATCGTCTCGTACGGTTTCTAAAGATTGTGAGAGCTCATCGGTAATGGTATAAATCTTAGGCGAATCATAGGTAAGTCCTACACGAATAGCATCAGTAATTCTATGAATAATACCTAATGATAGTGCCGCGCCCTCCCCTTTTGTAGTTAATGAATTGGTAAACTTTATTTCTTTTAAAAAAGTAGCACCAACTCCTTTTTCTATAAAATTGCTTTTTTGCTTAAATTTATACGATAAAATTTGCAAAGACACCCCGAAAAAAGTTTTCTTATCATATGACGTAGCCATATTTATAGTAAATTTATCATTAAAACCACTATTTGTAAGTTGCATTTGCTGCTCTGAACTCATATAATTATCCGAAGGATTATAAACCGTATTATTATCATTGGTACTATCCAAAGGGTCTAATATATAGCCATTATAACCTAAAAATACTTGTTGCGCATCATAGCTCTCGTTTTCGCCTAAATACTGATACAAATCATCTAGCGTCTCCCCTGTTTGTGCACGCACTAAACTTAGTGGTATATGAGCGTCATCAGCTATATTTTTAAAATAATCAATCACACTAGCATTTGTATTTATTCCTTTTAATAAAAATTCTTCTCGAAGACTATTATCACGATTATAATTAATTGCAAAACTAAATCGTTCCCATTTTGTATTATCATTTTCTGCAGCAATAACAACACCTATTTGATTAAAATTAAAAGGATTAGTTACCGTATTTTCTTTATTCGTAAAATAACTTGTTCCTATAGTTTTATTTGTTAATCCTAAAGTTCCAACAGCAAAAGAAGTATTAAAAACAGCACTACTCGCTGGGTTAATAGCCACAGCAGCCATATCGCCACCCAAAGCGCCAAAAGCACCTCCCATAGCGGTAAAACGAGCAGTTCCGTTTACTTGCGTATCAGCTACTCGTATAGCATCTGTCATATTTTGGGCACGAATAATAAAGCCATTAAACAAATAAATAAGTGTTATAAATAGTAACTTTTTCATGTAATCTATATTTTTTTATACTGTATATGATGCTAATTATCTTCTCCCTCTTGATGAGCTTGAACGGCTACTTCTGCTTGAACTAGAACCGCTACTTCTTGAAGATGAGCTTCTTGAAGGCGAACTATATGAACGTGAGCTACTACTTCTCTTACGTGTTGATGAATTGCGGTTACGTGGAAATAAGTTTACATGAACCTTAGGCTTTCTAACTTTATGTTGTCTTACTGTTCCTCGTGTTCGTGGCACAGTTGTACTTCTTGGACTCACCGTTCCACGTGTTCGTGGTATTGTCGTTGTTCTTGGGTTTACTGTTCC
>CAYPAK010000094.1:1951-5093 GCA_964408665.1 uncultured Flavobacteriaceae bacterium
GTTCCACGTGTTCGTGGTATTGTCGTTGTTCTTGGGTTTACTGTTCCGCGTGTTCTTGGCATTGTCGTTGTTCTTGGGTTTACTGTTCCGCGTGTTCGTGGTATAGTTGTACTTCTTGGTGCCGTAGTACTTCTTGAATTTCGTGGCGTTCTTACTATACCCGAAGCATACGGATTAGCATGTCTTCCAGACAAACGGATTCCCGAACTACGAGCACTACTTCCTCTTCTCCCTCTATTTACCGCTACGTTACGTCTTCCGTAATAATGATTGTTATTGTAGTTATTATAACCATTATAGTAACCATAATCATTATAATGAGAACCATAATATGAATTATAATATCCTCCATAATAGTTATGGTGATGGTGCCAAGGCGAATAGTAATAGTCATCATAATAATATGATGAGTAATAAGCTGGAGCATACCAACTATAATGGTGTCTCCATCGCCATCTTGGGAATAATGATATACTTATAAAACTAGTACGTGGATAATAGTAATCACCTATAAAATAATCTTCAGAAGGATAACCTGAATAATTATTAATGATAGTTACATTTTTTGAAGTAGTATTTTTTACTTCTTCATCATCAGTAACTACAACGGTTTCTATAGCTTCTTCTTCCGTTTCGTTTTCTCCTAAAGCCTCATTAATTAATTCATTTTGTTCTTTGAAATAATTAGCTGCTTCATCAGCGTCTTTATCTTTCTTTTTTGTTTTAGATGATGCATAAATGCCATCTTTTTCATAAACTACGGTTTTAGTAGTGGTACAAGCCGATAAAAATAATACGATTAATAAACTGCTTAAAGCATAACTGCTACGGAGGTAAAGTACGGATGTTTTCATTTCTTTTTCTTTTTAATTGCCTAAAGTTATAAAAATACTTAGCTTTGTGCTAATCTTTTTTAGATAATTTTAACACAAATTTTGTGCCAAAACATATATAATGAGCAAAAAACTTACATCAAGAGCAACAGATTATTCCAAGTGGTATAACGAATTAGTAGTAAAAGCAGACCTTGCAGAGAATTCTGGGGTTCGTGGAATGATGGTAATAAAACCTTATGGCTATGCTATTTGGGAGAAAATGCAAGCAGAATTAGACCGCATGTTTAAAGAAACTGGTCATCAAAATGCCTATTTTCCACTTTTTATACCCAAATCGTACTTCTCAAAAGAGGCAAGTCACGTAGATGGATTTGCTAAAGAATGCGCCGTAGTAACACATTATCGTTTAAAAAATGACGAAAATGGTAAAGTAATAGTAGATCCTGCTGCAAAGCTAGACGAAGAACTTATTGTAAGACCAACTTCAGAAACCATTATTTGGGATACCTATAAAAGATGGATAGAATCGTATCGTGATTTACCTTTATTGATTAACCAATGGGCAAATGTAGTACGTTGGGAAATGCGTACACGTCTTTTCTTACGCACCGCAGAATTTTTATGGCAAGAAGGACATACTGCGCACGCAACCAAAGAAGAAGCACTTGCTGAGGCAGAACAAATGCATCAAGTATATACTACCTTTGCACAAGATTTTATGGCTATGCCTGTAATCAAAGGTAGAAAAACAGCTAATGAACGCTTTGCTGGCGCTTTAGAAACATTTACTATTGAGGCATTAATGCAAGATGGTAAAGCCTTACAAGCAGGAACATCACACTTTTTAGGGCAGAGTTTCTCTAAGGCTTTTGATGTGAAATTTACCAATAAAGAAGGTAAACAAGAAAATGTATGGGCTACTTCTTGGGGAGTTACCACACGTTTAATAGGTGCTTTAATAATGACGCATTCTGATGATAACGGTTTGGTTCTTCCTCCTAAATTAGCACCAATACAAGTAGTTATAGTACCTATATTTAGAAATGACGAGCAACTTGATTTGATTAGTGAAAAAGTAAAACCATTAATTGCAGCATTACGCAAAAAAGGTGTTACCGTAAAATTTGACACTAGAACAACTCATAAACCAGGATGGAAATTTGCGGAATACGAACTCAAAGGTGTACCATTGCGAGTAGCTATTGGTCCTCGTGATGTAGAAAACGGAACGGTAGAATTGGCACGTAGAGATACACTAAGCAAAACAATAGTACAACAAGATGATTTAGTAGATACTATAACTAATTTATTAGAAGAAATACAAACTAGTTTGTACCAAAAAGCAGAAAGTTTCCGTAATGAACATATTACAGAAGTTAATGATTTTGAGGAATTCAAAGAAGTACTCAATAACAAAGGAGGCTTTATTGCTGCGCATTGGGATGGAACTGTAGCGACCGAAAAGAAAATAAAAGAATTAACTAAAGCAACCATACGTTGTATCGCATTAGATAGCAAAACCGAAAGCGGCACTTGTATACTTACAGGCAAACCATCTAAGCAACGGGTATTATTTGCTAAAGCTTATTAAAATAAGAAAACTATGAAAAAAGCAATTTATTTTATACTATTTATAGGACTAAGCCTGAGTAGTTGTAAGTCAAAAGATCCTTATGGTAAATTAAAAAAACCTTATCTAGACATTGTTCACGTATCAGGAACACTTGATGATGTGGAACAAATGACTACAGCAAATACGGTCAATGTATATGGTGCAAAGGCTAAAGTAATCCGTAAAACGAAGTGTAAAGTAAAATGGAAAAATTGCTTTCTCCATAAAAAGAAATACAACAAAACGGTTAAAGATTCTTTGATGACACTGCATATACAATATCGCAAAAAAGTATTGACGAGTCCTTATGTTGTAGTAAAAACTAAAACAGGAGAAAAAGTTGCCGTTTTTATTAATGAAATTCAATTAGATAGAATAAAGCAATTTCAAAATACTAATAAAGATAAGCCTTTGCAACTGATGTTTCAAGGAGAAAAAATTGCTAATGACCAACTTAAAGCAAACGAAATTACTTCTATTTACTTTGAAAAGTAGTTTTTGATAAAACCAATAAAGTATCTATAAATCCTAGCAATTTAGTATTGTTAGGATTTTTTTTATGGATTAAATGAATTTAATGGGTAACAAAATTTAATACATATTGATATATAAGTGTAACAATAAAAAATACAATTATGAAAACATTTAAATCAATTTTGATGCTAGGATTTTTTGCTACTTTAGTAGTAGCTTG
>CAYPAK010000094.1:5193-6862 GCA_964408665.1 uncultured Flavobacteriaceae bacterium
CAGTTTATTTTTCAACCCAATTCGTTTGAAGATGGAAATGGAAATCTTATTACAGGAAATGTAACCATTGAATATGCGGAAGTATACAAACGCTCAGATATGGTATTAATGAACAAACCAACCACAGGACAAATGGCAAATGGCGATAAAACATATCTTCTTACTGGAGGTGAATTTTATGTAAAAGTAAGCCAAAATAGCTGTAACTGTGAAGTAGTAATTAGTACACCATTTGAAATACGAAGTACTCCAGATACTGATTTTTCAAATTTTGACACCAATTTAATTGGTTTTAGAGGAGAAATGCAAAATGATGAACTAGTATGGCTACAAATGGAAGGAAATACTGCAGCAGGAATAAACTTCGTCCCTGTAGGTGTTAGAGATGGAGGTAATGGTTATTACTATTCTATATTTACCTCAGAAAATGGCTGGACAAATCTAGATAGATTTAGTGCAGACCCAAGACCAAAAACTACTTTAGAAGTAACCGTACCACAAGGTTATGATGACCAAAACAGTACTATATATATTAGTATAGATGGTGATGACCACGGTATTGCACCACTAGATACCTATGCTAATGGTGTATTCTCAGAGCATTATGGGCAATTACCTATAGGATTGGAAGCACATTTAATCTTCTTTACAGTAGATGATAATGATGTAATTCGGTACCAAATAAAACCCATAACCGTTACCGTAGGACAACAAGAAGCTATTGATAATTTAGCCGTAATAAGCCAAACTGATTTTCAAACTGCCATTGATGCCTTACCATAAAAGATAATTTTTGATTAGTAATAAATGTACGGATAGGTTTTGCTTATCCGTACATTTTGCCTATATTTGAGTCAAACTAAAAACAACCATCATGAACTTGAAATCATTTATTTTAGGATTATTTTTACTTAATTTATTTAGTATAACAGCACAAAATGAAGTCGTAAAAGACACACTTACGCGTACTGCAGTTATTAAGTATGATAAAAATGGTAATGAAGTTTCTTTTAAAGTAGAAACACCGCCATTAAACCAAATAGCTGGTGCTCCTAAAGCATTTTATACTTACCTGTGGGAGTTTGGTGATGGAGATTATAGCAAACAAGAAGAACCAAAACATTATTATAAAAAAGGCAATTATGATGCTCGTGTAGAGGTAACCAACAATTACGATGATGGAAAACCACCCAAAACAAGACCTAGCCATATAGCTAGCAATGAAGAAACAAGTCCTATAAACAATGAAGATCATAAGCTATTTGTAGCTTATAATGGTGCGCGTTTACTTACCAATAGAGATCCTATTCCCAATCAAAAAATGGATTTAATTTTTTCTTATGGTAATGATAAAGATTATGTAACCAATGGTAAACTTTACCTTTTTTATAATGAAAAATCATTTAAAAATAAGAATTTTGAGCTAATAGACACGCGTACTTATTTTAATGAAGAAGAACAAGATAAAGAAGAATCTTTTGCTGTTAATGATAACAATATCACAAACAATACTGTTTTTACCGCTTCTAGTGAAAACAATTTCACGTTAATGGCTGCAGACACCACAAAAAGAGAAAATTTATTATTAAGTATTGAAGATGCAAAATCTACATATAGTGATTTTAAAGTATGGAAATTTAAAAATATGCAGCCCGGAGAACAGCGTAAT
>CAYPAK010000095.1:0-3426 GCA_964408665.1 uncultured Flavobacteriaceae bacterium
GAAACACGTTTAGAAGACTAAAAAAATACTAAATAAACAGAATTTTACAAAAAAAGAGGTGCTACAACACCTCTTTTTCTATTAATTTTATAACCATTATATAGTACTATTTACTACATTTGTTTTTCTAAACAAGATAATTATGAAAATAGCAGTAGTAGGTGTAACAGGTATGGTAGGACAAGTAATGCTTCAAGTACTTGAAGCACGCAATTTTCCTGTAGCCCAATTAATACCCGTAGCATCAGCAAAATCTATAGGGAAAACCATCACTTTTAAAGGCAACAATTACCAAGTTGTAGGCTTAGAAGAAGCGGTAAGTCAAAAACCTGATATCGCTTTATTCTCTGCAGGAGGAGAAACTTCGTTAAAATGGGCACCAAAATTCGCAGCTGTTGGTACTACTGTAATAGATAATTCTTCTGCTTGGCGGATGGATTTAAACAAAAAACTAATAGTACCAGAAATAAACGCTTCGCTATTAACTAAAACCGACAAAATAATAGCCAATCCCAATTGCTCAACCATACAGCTCGTTATGGCATTAGCACCATTACACAAGGCGTTTACTATAAAACGTGTGGTGGTTTCTACCTATCAATCGATAACAGGGACAGGTGTAAAAGCGGTTGCTCAATTAGAAAATGAAGAAAAAGGTCTAAAAGGCGAACAAGTTTACCCCTATCCTATTCACAGAAACGCTATTCCGCATTGCGATGTTTTTGAAGACGATGATTATACCAAAGAAGAATGGAAACTCGTGCGCGAAACGCAAAAAATATTAGATAATAGTATAGCACTTACCGCTACAGCCGTTCGTATTCCTACGGTAGGCGGACATTCTGAAAGTGTTAACGTTCAATTTGACAAACCATTTCAATTAACCGAAATTAGAAAACTATTACATCAAACACAAGGTGTAGTGCTTAAAGATAATCCTGACACAAACACCTATCCTATGCCTATTTATGCACAAGGAAAAGATGATGTATTTGTAGGGCGTATCCGTAGGGATTTATCACAAGAAAACAGCTTGAATATGTGGATTGTTGCCGATAATATCCGTAAAGGTGCTGCTACTAATGCAGTTCAAATTGCAGAATATTTATTAAATACTAAATTGCTATAATTGCTTGCTAAATTAATTAACCATATCAAGAATTACTACCATAATAATAAGAAAAAGTCCCTCTTTTTTTTAGTAATTATAGTTTGGTATTACTTTGCATTGCCTAAGCCACTTTTTGACGCACCAACATCTACCGTTATTACTGCTGCTAATGGTGATTTATTAGGGGCAAAAATCGCTTTAGATGGACAATGGCGTTTTCCAGAAAAAGATAGCGTTCCATACAAATTCAAACAATGTATTTTGTATTTTGAAGATGAATATTTTTACAAACACCCAGGATTTAACCCTATCGCTATTGCTAAAGCTTTGAAAACAAATTGGACTTCGGGCAAAGTAAAACGAGGAGGAAGTACGATAACTCAGCAAGTAATCCGTTTATCACGACATAATCCTAAACGAAATTATTTTGAAAAAATTAAAGAAATTATACTAGCAACACGCTTAGAGTTTAGCTACAGTAAAGATGAAATTCTCAATTTATATGCTTCACATGCGCCTTTTGGTGGAAATGTAGTTGGACTAGAGATGGCTTCTTGGCGTTATTTTCACAAACAAGCAACTAATCTAACTTGGGCAGAGCAAGCAACTCTTGCTGTACTACCCAATGCTCCAAGTTTGATTTTTCCTGGGAAGAACAGAAATCGATTACTCAAAAAAAGAGATAGATTACTGCATAAATTACTACAAGAAAAAGTAATAGACAGCACTACATACGAACTTTCCTTGCAAGAAGAATTGCCCGAAAAACCATATAGATTACCACAAATAGCACCACATTTATTAGAAAAAATAAATCAAAACAATAAAGGTGAATTTGTACAAACAACATTAGATTACAAACTACAAAACCAAGTAAATGCACTAGTAAAACGGCATTATTTACAGCTAAAGCAAAACAAAATTTATAATATTTCCGTGTTAGTACTGTCGGTAAAAACACGTCAAGTTTTAGCTTATGTTGGCAATTCGCCTACAGACAAAAAGCATCAAAAAGATGTAGATATCATTAACAAAGCTAGAAGTACGGGCAGTGTTCTAAAACCCATTTTATATGCTGCAATGCTTGATAATGCCGAAATACTTCCTAATAGTTTAATTCCCGATGTACCTACACAATTTGGCACCTATCAACCTAAAAATTACAGTAAAGAATATGCAGGAGCTGTGCCAGCATCATTAGCACTTTCACGCTCACTTAATATCCCCGCAGTACTAATGCTTAAA
Organism: uncultured Flavobacteriaceae bacterium; assembly: GCA_964408665.1. Classification (GTDB taxonomy): domain Bacteria; phylum Bacteroidota; class Bacteroidia; order Flavobacteriales; family Flavobacteriaceae; genus JALSVQ01. The sequence continues at coordinate 2,357 of CAYPAK010000095.1, forward strand.
CGTTTTGGGCAAGACAGGTTTTATCATTATTTAAAAGGCTGTAAACTCAACGATATAAAATACGGCGCTGCTCATTATGGTTTGTCTGTAATTCTTGGTGGTGCAGAGAGTAATTTATGGGATTTATGCAGTACTTATGCAGCGTTTTCAGGAACAATAAACCATTATGCTGAAAATAATGCACGTTATTATACTAATGAATTTTGTAAACCTACTTTTCTAAAAAACAAACCCATAAATTTTGGTACATTAAGCACGGATAAAACATTACTTGATGCTGGTTCGCTGTGGCTTACTTACCAAGCAATGAAAGAAGTAAACAGACCTTCTGAAGATGTAAACTGGCAGTATTTTTCTTCTAGTCAAGATATTGCTTGGAAAACAGGAACAAGTTTTGGAAACCGCGATGCTTGGGCTATAGGAAGTACCAAAGATTATGTAGTAGGCGTTTGGGTTGGTAATGCCGATGGCGAAGGACGCCCAGGGCTTGTAGGTGTCGCTAGTGCTGCTCCTATTATGTTCGATGTTTTTGATAATTTACCCAAAAGCACATGGTTTGATCAGCCTTTTGATGCAATGCAAGAGTTAATTATTTGTAAAAAAAGCGGCAATAAAGCCTCGGAAAATTGTGAGGAAACCGAAAAAAAATGGGTGCAACTAGCAGGAGAACGTACTAAAAAATGTAGCTATCATCATTTAATTCATTTAGATAAAACAGGGCAATATAGAGTTAATTCTTCTTGCGAATCAGTAACTAATATCATGCATAAACCGTGGTTTGTATTACCACCATTAATGGAGTTTTATTACAAAAAACATCATGTAGATTATAAACCTTTACCTCCTTTTCGTTTAGATTGTACCACAGGAGAAAATGCTACTATGGCATTTATCTACCCCAAACCTAATGCTACCGTGTTTTTACCTAAAAATTTGGAAGGTAAAAAACAGGAATTGGTGCTTCGCTTAAGTCATTCGCAAACCGACAATGCGGTGTTTTGGTATTTGGATGATAACTATATTGGCACTACAAGCACCATACATACTATGCGTGTTTTGCCTAGCGTAGG
>CAYPAK010000095.1:3526-6806 GCA_964408665.1 uncultured Flavobacteriaceae bacterium
ATTTCCTCGTAATTTTTCGTTAAAGTAAGCTTATTAACCATAAAAATTAATAAATTTGCAGTTCGTGTAATTATAAAAAAATTAATGATACAAAAAGAAAAAAATAACGACTTACTAATTGCTACTATCTTAGAAGGAATTGACAACGTGAAGGGAGAAGATGTAACAGTCTTAGATTTACGAGAAATAGAAAATGCTGTTTGTGACTATTTCATTATAGCTAACGGAAACTCTAACACGCAAGTAAATGCTATTGCAGGCTCAGTTCAAAAAGTAGTAAGCAAAGCAATACACGATAAACCGTGGCATATAGAAGGAAAAGAAAATGCAGAATGGGTGCTTATGGATTATATTAATGTAGTGGTTCATATTTTTCAAAAACAAGTGCGTGCTCGCTATGATATAGAAGGACTTTGGGGAGATGCAAAAGAAATAGTAGTAAAAACAAATCAAAATGGCTAAAAAAAACAATAATAAACCTAAAATGGAACCTGTAAAACCTAAAATAAGCTTTAGCGTAGTATATTTTGCTATGATATTATTTTTAGGATATCTTATGTTTCAAGATGGTGGTTTTTTTTCTAAGGAAAAAGAATTAACTTTTACTGAATTTGAACAAAAAATAGAAACAGGTGATATAGAAGCTATAGTAGCTAATGAATCTACACGATCTGCAGCTATTTACCTATCCGAAAAGGCACTTGAAAAAGAAGTCTATAAAGATGTAAAAAATACAAAAGGAGCTCAGTTTTCTGTAAAATTTGGAAATATAGAAGTTTTTCAAAACAAGTTAGATGCAGCTTTAAAAGTAGGAAAAATCAAAGAATATAAGTTTGAATCACCAAGCGAATGGATGGGCATTTTGGGTAATTTACTCCCAATATTATTTTTAGTAGGAATAACCCTTTACTTTATGCGCAGAATGTCTGGAGCTTCTGGTGGAGGAGGAATGGGCGGACAAGTTTTTAATATTGGTAAATCTAAGGCAAAACTCTTTGATAAAGACCAAAAAACAAAAACTACTTTCAAAGATGTAGCAGGGCAAGAAGAAGCAAAAGAAGAGGTAAAAGAGATTGTTGATTTCTTAAAAAACCCAGATAAATACACCAAATTAGGTGGTAAAATACCTAAAGGAGCCCTACTTATAGGTCCTCCAGGAACTGGAAAAACATTATTAGCTAAAGCCGTAGCAGGTGAGGCAGATGTCCCGTTTTTCTCACTTTCAGGATCTGATTTTGTAGAGATGTTTGTAGGGGTAGGTGCTTCACGTGTACGTGATTTATTTAAACAAGCAAAACAGAAATCACCTTCAATTATTTTTATTGATGAGATAGATACTATTGGTAAAGCAAGAGGTAAAGGTGGTGCGCCAGGTTCTAATGATGAGCGCGAAAACACCTTAAACCAACTACTTTCAGAAATGGATGGTTTTGGCTCTGATGCCAATGTAATCGTTATGGCAGCAACTAATAGAGCTGATGTTTTAGACAAAGCACTGCTTCGTCCTGGGCGTTTTGACCGCCAAATATTTGTAGATCTTCCAGACAAAAATGAGCGTAAAGCCATTTTTGAAGTACATATCAAACCACTAAAAATGGATGATACTGTAGATATTGATTTCCTTGCAAGACAAACACCAGGATTTTCGGGTGCAGATATTGCCAATGTTTGTAACGAAGCTGCACTTATAGCTGCACGTAAAGGAAAAGATGCAATTACAAAACAAGATTTCTTAGATGCTGTAGATAGAATTATCGGTGGTATGGAAAAGAAAAACAAAATAGTAACTCCATTAGAGAAAAAGACCATTGCTTATCACGAATCAGGACATGCTACAGCAAGTTGGCTGCTAGAACATGCCGCTCCATTAGTAAAAGTTACTATCGTTCCGCGAGGTCAATCACTAGGTGCTGCTTGGTATCTTCCTGAAGAGCGCATGATAGTAAAAGCAAGCCAAATGAAAGATGAAATGTGTGCTACCTTAGCAGGAAGAGCAGCAGAAGAAGTGATTTTTAATGAAATATCTACAGGAGCACTTAATGACCTTGAAAAAGTAACTAAACAAGCTCGCGCTATGGTAACATATTATGGCTTGAATAAAACAATAGGAAATATAACATACTATGATTCTAGCGGACAAGAATACGGATTTACAAAACCGTATAGTGAAGAAACAGCTATAACTATAGATAAAGAAATTTCTATTCTTATAGAAGAGCAATATCAACGTGCCGTAAAAATTCTTCGTGAAAATAAAGATAAGTTAACAGCACTAGCAGAACAATTATTACTTAAAGAAGTGATTTTTAAAGAAGATTTAGAAAAAATATTTGGTAAGCGTACTTTTCAGAAACATATTATAGAGGAAGAAGTTGTTGAAGAAAATAAAACTGAAGAAAATAATACAAGTGAGTCTGAATAAAAAATGAGTTTTTTTAAGCGTTTATTTGGTTCTAAAAAAGAAACTACAGCAAATGTGGTTCAGGAGAATAAACCCAAAGAAAATAGCTTAATTTCAAAAAAAGAAGTAGAAGCTTATGACAAACAGTTTGTTATTAATTTTACTAAAAATGGAGGAAAATTTATCTACACACTAGATTTAACTGCTATTAATGAAGCGTTAAGCAATATTATTACCGAAAACCAATGGTTAGACGCAGGTTGCTCTGATGCTAATTTAAATCATTTACTTAAAGATAGAAGTTTAAATTTAACAAAAGAGTTTTTAGGTCAAGATTTTGTTTTTGTTCCCTGTGAATATTTAGTTGCAGACACAGGAGCTATTGTTTTTTCTTCACACCAATTAGGCGAAAATCGTATGGATAAACTCCCCGATAATTTTATTATTTATAGTAGAACAAGCCAACTTGTACGAAATCTTGATGAAGCAATGCGCAGTTTAAAAAATAAATACAAAAATAATTTTCCTTCAAACATCACTACTTTAAAAACATTTAGTGCAATTAATAATGAAGATACTGATTTTAGAAACTACGGAAGTGTTTCAAAAAACGTATATTTGCTTTTATTAGAAGACTTACAAACTTAAAAAAATGAAGGAATTACTAACCAGAGCATTATCAGGGCTACTGTATGTTGCGCTTATTATATGCTGCACTATTTATAATCCGTGGTCTTTATACGGCTTATATTTTGCTTTAATGCTTATTGCTTTATTTGAATTTAAAAAACTAATTCAGCTAAAAGATAATTGGATTTACATCTCGGCAATCGTTGTTTTTGCTAGTTTTATTAGTGTAAAAGATTTTAGTTTAAATCA
>CAYPAK010000096.1:0-6781 GCA_964408665.1 uncultured Flavobacteriaceae bacterium
TTTTCAGGCGGAATTATCGCTTTTATTGGTAAAAAACTTAAATCACAATCTGATGATGTGCAGGTAGAAAACGGTCATTTTTTATCACAAATAGAAGAATCCTTAACGGGACTTCGTGTTATCAAAGGCTTTAATGCAGAAACCGAAAAGCAAAGTCAATTTGAAAGCATTACAAGCTCGCTATTTAAAAAAGTAAATAAAATGCTTAACCGCCAAAATTTATCTTCGCCTGTAAGTGAATTTCTTGGTGTTTTAGTAATTGTTGGCATCTTGTTTTATGGCGGAAAATTGGTAGTTTCTGGCGAAATGGAAGGTAGTACACTTATTATGTTTCTATTACTTGCTTATAGCATTTTACAACCTATCAAGCAGATTTCTAACGCTATTTATAGCATTAAAATAGGGAATGCTTCTGCCGAGCGTATTTTGACTATTTTAGAAACCAAAAACCCTATTTCGGATACTGAAAATGCATTAGAAAAAAAGGAATTCAAAAACCAAATACAGTTAGAAAATATTGCTTTTTCCTACGAAGAAACCCCTGTTTTAACCAATTTTTCATTAACTATCCCTAAAGGTAAAATAGTAGCATTAGTAGGGCAATCTGGAAGTGGAAAAAGTACCATTGCCAATTTGCTTATGCGTTTTTATGATGTAAATAAAGGAGCTATAAAAATAGATAATACCGATATAAAAGACATTCAGAAAAAATCATTACGAAACTTAATGGGTATTGTCACTCAAGATGCGATATTATTTAATGATACCGTACGTAATAATATAGCTTTAGGTATGGACAAGTCTAATCTCGATGAAATAATAAAAGCCTGCAAAATAGCCAACGCACACGATTTTATAATGGCACTTCCTAAGCAATATGATACTAATATTGGCGATGCAGGAGGAAAACTCTCTGGCGGACAAAAACAGCGCTTAAGCATAGCGCGTGCTGTGCTCAAAAACCCACCAATTATGATACTCGATGAGGCAACCTCTGCATTAGATACCGAATCGGAACGCTTAGTACAAGATGCGCTTAACAAAATGATGCAAAACCGTACTTCTGTAGTGATTGCACACCGCCTTTCTACCATACAAAATGCCGATATTATTGTAGTAATGCATCAAGGAAAAATAGTAGAACAAGGCACACACGATGAACTTTTAGCTAAAGATGGCACCTACAAAAAACTGATAGCTATGCAATCTTTTGCTTAAAGCATTACGTTAACACTTTCTTAATCAATAGTTAATGAGTGTTAAATAATGAAGTAGCGTTATATTTAATTGTAGTTTTGATGATATAAAATCAAAACACAATGAAACAAAACATTATTTTTAAGTGCTTTATTATACTATTTTTAGTTGCTTCGTCTTTGGCTAATGCGCAAAAGCAACTTGTTCTTGTATCTCAAAACACCAAAAAACCGATTGCATTTGCAACAATAAAAACAGCTAAAACTGTAGGTTTTTACACCAATGAATTGGGGCAATTCACCTTACAAGATAGCATAAAAAGTATAACTATAAACTGTCTTGGCTTTGAACAGCAAACACTAAGTGCGAACACGCTGCAAGACACTATAAAAATGCAGGAAAAACCTATACCAATTCCTGAAATAGTAGTGCGAGAAGCGGCTGAAAAAAGTTTAGAAATACCCTTAAAAAAACGAAATAGATCTTTTGGAAGTCTTCTATTGAATTCAAGACAAGAACTTATTTTGGTAGCAAGCCCTTATAAAGCGGCAGCTGGTAGAAAAATAAACAGGATAAATGGTCTTATAAAAAAACACTTATTTATGAAGCACGCTAAAAAAGTGCGTGTCAAAAAACAGCTTCTTGACTCAAAAACAGTAATTCGTCTCAACATTTACACCGTAAAAGATGGCTTTTTTGCTGATAAAATATACAGTAGTAAAGCTTTAAAAATAGCTACTTTTTATGGCGAGAGTTTCAGTATAGATCTCAGTAAAGAAAATATTTATTTTGCCAAAGAAGGGCTTGCTTTTGCTATAGAATACATCGGTAATGTCAGTCCGAACAAAAAAATTAGTTACAAAGACCAACATATAAGACCAGCAACAGTTAGTAAACAAAACAAATATTATAAAGCTAAAACATATCTAAAATACACTTTTAAGAATTTAGAACATATAGTACCAATTAATGATTTAATTAACAGTAACTTACCCGAAGGTGTAAAGCCAAATTTTGATATAAATCTAAATTTTGGTTTTGTACTAGATTAACTACTTCAAAATTTTAGTATAAAAAAAGCCGATACAAATTGCATCGGCTTTTTAAATCTTAAAAAAATATATCGCTTAGATTACTTTTACATCTACTGCGTTCATTCCTTTTCTTCCTTCTTTCAAATCAAATTCTACTGCATCGCCTTCACGAACTTCGTCGATTAAACCTGATACATGTACGAAATACTCTTTGTTTGTGTCGTCTTCAACGATAAACCCAAATCCTTTAGATTCGTTGAAAAATTTTACTGTTCCTTTACTCATTGTAATATTATAATTATTTATTATGCTGCAAAGCTACTGCTTTATTTGGTATAAAATAATATTTCAGCCTTTATTTTAATAAATAAAGGCATATTTCTTAAAACACGTCCTAATTAAAGCTCCTTTTTAAGCATATCACCTTTAAAAATAAATAATTTAACTATAAATTTACTAATAATCAACAGTTTATTACATTCTAATTTGTCTTATTTTCTTTTAAAACAAAATTAAAATTCATAAACGGTAAGTCCGCTGCGCAGTTTTGGTTTTATGTACGTACTTTTAGGTGGCATAGTCAGTTTTGCATCGGCAATACGTTTGAGCTGGTCTATAGTTACAGGGAAAAGCCCAAAAGCCATATCATATGCTTCCGTATCTATAAGTTGTTTAAGATGATAATCGTGCTGTTTTCCATGCGCATAAGCTATACGCTTATCATGACGTAAATCTTCGATGCCTAATAAGGGTTTCAAAACCAAATCATAGAGTATTTGTACATCCAAATCTTTTAAAGGAGAATCAAAACTATATTTTTCTTGCTTGAGCTTTAAGCTATAGACTTCTTCTTTAAAATATAAAGAAAATTCGTGTTTTTCTTGGGGTTTATAATTGCTATTCCCTTTGGACGTTACAGTAAAATACATTTCTAATTGTGCTAAAAATTCTTTTTTGTCAATATGTTTAAATCCTTTGAGTAATCTATTAAATTCATAGAGTTTTACTTGACTTTCTGGAATAAGATAACTCATAAAAAAGTTATAATTTTCGCTACCGTTATGTTTTGGGTTTTCTGAGGCTAAATCTTTAGCCAATAATGCAGCAGAAGCAGAACGGTGGTGACCATCAGCAATATAAAAAGCTTCTTGTTTTTCAAAAGATTTTTGAATAGTTCTTATATCTTGCTCATCGGTAATAATCCAAAAATTATGCACTTGCTTTTTCATAGTTGCAAATTCATATTCTGGACGTGTTTTTTTATATTTTTTTAAAATAATATCAATACTATTATCATCTTGGTAGGTAAGCAAAACTGGCTCTGCATTAAAACCAACACCGCGAAGGTAACGCTCAAATAATTGCTCTCTTTTAGCTAATGTTTTTTCGTGTTTTTTTATTTTCTCATCAAAATAATCTTGTGCTGCTGTCCCTCCTATTATCCCACAGAAAGTACTATCTTCATTAGTGATTTGGTGGATATAAAAACAAGGAGATTCGTCTTGAATAAAATAGTCTTGATTTTTAAAGTCTTGATATGTAGCAGCAATTCGTTTAAAACGTTCTTGGGCAGGAATTTCTTCTTGACTAGCAAAACTTTGTGCTATAATATGCAAAAACGAATACGGATTAAAAGATAATTGTGCACCTAATTCTGCGTGCGAATAATTATCATAAGAGCGTGAAGAAACCAAGGCTACTTTATCACGAACAGGTCGTACGGCTTTAAACGGAATTACTTTTGGCATTAGCTAATAAATTTAGTTTCAAAAGTACACATTTGAATAGTTTTAAAACAAAAAAAGAGGAACAAATTTGCTCCTCTTTTTTTTAAAATTAAAATTGCTTTTAGAATGTAAAATGTATTCCTCCAGAAACTGTAGTTCCGCTAAAGCCAAATTGGTTTACTTCCCAAGGATATTTGAAACGTCCACCAAGATCTGTTACTGCATCTCCTTTAGTATCTATTACATCTGGATAAACATTAAGTATATTGCTAAACATAATGTTTGCACTTATTTTTTTAGAGAACTTATATGATGCACCTAAATCGGTAAGTGTTTTTCCTGCAAATGTTTGATCTTTATTGGAATCACTTGCATGTTGCCAAGTTACTTTTCCAAAATAGGTATTATTAAAGTTTACACTCAGTTTTTCTGCTTTATAATTTACACCTAATAATAGTTTTGAACTAGGTCTTGCCGAAGTAAGACGTGCTTGCTCTTTTCTATTGAAAATATCATAACCATTAGCAGCTAAAATAGCAGGTGTTGCTATCTGTCCTACTATTTTGGTTTTGTTAAAGTTAGCAGCAAAATTAAAGTTTAATTTACCCGAACCTAAAGCTACATTATTATAGTTTGCTACAAAATCAATACCATTGGTATTTGTGTTTACCGCATTAATAAAGAATTTCATACTAGTTACATTATACGTATCTAATATCTGCTCTACAGGGTTATTAAGTGGGTTTCCTGGCCCTCCGTTTTGGTAACCTACTTCCCCAGAGAATAACACACGGTCATTGATTGCTACATTATAGAAATCTATAGCGAAATTAAAATGTTTACCTATACGCTGTGTATAACCTGCAGAGAAGTTTTTAGCAGTTTCAGCATGTAACTGTGGCACACCAAGTCCTGTGCGTATTACAGGGTCTACATTATTAAATGTACCTTGTTCAGATATAGTACCACCAGATACTAATGTTTGTATATTACTCAAATAGATTTGATGTAAAGCAGGCGCTCTAAATCCTGTACTAAAAGAACCTCTTATTGTACTATTATCAGTAAATTTATAACGTGAGTTTATTTTCCAAGATGTATTGCTTCCAAAGTCAGAATAATTTTCATAACGCAATGAACCTCCTACTAAGAAATCATCATTAACATCCCATTCTATATTGGTATAAACACCAAAGTTATTTCTATCTTTTTTTAATGCATTTGCTGGTTGTAGTCCTGGGAAAGATTGTGCTCCTCCTCCTTGATATGATTCTATTTGACCCGCTCTTGCTTCAAAAGTTTCTTGTCTAAATTCTGTTCCAATACCTACACCTACATTACCAAAAGTTCTGTTCATATCAAAGTTTCCTACTATTTGACTAAACGTATAACCTCCAGCATTAAATTCTGTTGGGCTTGACGCTCCCATACTTGGGTTTATAGTGTTTCCTATATTATAATCTACCGCATTAGAACCGTAAGTCATGCTAATATCTGAATCAAAATCAAAAAGTTTAAATTTACTTCCTACGGTACCTAAATAATCTTTGATGTCAGTATCAAATGTAGGTTGAAAACCTATATATGTTTGCCCTGCTGGAGTTAACAAACCATAATCTGTAGTAATCCAATATGGTGTTCTGTATAAGGCATAACTTGTTCCTTTTCTAAGGTTTGCGCTACCAAAACCATAAAGCTCTGCTTTACCATCAAAAATAGGGCTTCCTGCATTAAAAGTAATATTACTAGATGTTAATTTTGGCTGACCAACAGTCATACCAAGGTCTGGATGCGCTGCAAGCCAAGCGCCATAAGTTGGGTCATTTGCTGCCACACCAAAAAGATTATCTTCTCCTGGTGTTCCTGCTCTATTCGTTTTATCTTGTTTGTAGAAAGCAAGGGTGTAGTTAAAGAACCCTTTTTCACCAATCTTTATACCTGAGTTTACATCAGCACCAAAATTAAGTCCATCACCTTCGGTAGTGATACCTGAAGTTATATTTGCAGTAGTTTCTTGTACTTTCTTTTTAAGAATAATATTTATAACTCCAGCAATAGCATCAGAACCATATTGCGAAGACGCACCATCACGTAGTACTTCTACATTAGCTATTGCAGCAGATGGAATTGATTTTAAATCAGTTCCTACTTCTCCTTTTCCTGGAGTATCGTTTACATAAACTAAAGCACTTAAGTTTTTACGTTTCCCATTTACCAAAACCAATGTTCTTGAAGGCCCTAAACCTCTTAAATCTGCTGGGTCAAAGTGAGCCGTTGCATCAGAAATGGTTTGGTTTGTAGAATTAAAAGAAGGTACTTTATAAGCTAGCATTTTATCAAATGTAGGTTGTCCACTGGAGACTAACTGCTCGGTGCTTACATTGTCTATGGGTACGGGCGAACTTAGTACAGTACGTGGTTTCCCACGACTTCCTGTTATTACTACCTCATCTAATTCACTAGCAGTACTCAATGCGATAGTTACTGCTTTTGCTGCTGTTGTCACAGTAGTACTTTTAGCACTAAAACCTATATAAGAAGCCTCTAGTGTTGCTGGTAGTTTACTTACTTCAATGGTAAAATTACCATTGTCATCAGTACTAACACCATTACTTGTGCCTTTTTCTACTACACTAGCATAAACTAGTGGCTGACCTTCGTCATCGGTCACCGTTCCTTTTACCGTCTGAGCATTTACACTTACTGCTGCAAATGCGACTGCTATTACGCCAAAATTTGTTTTTCATTTCGATTTTTTATTTTGTTAATTAAATGTTAAGGCGGCTAATGTATATATTTATTTTTAATTCCAATATTTTTTTA
>CAYPAK010000097.1:0-1382 GCA_964408665.1 uncultured Flavobacteriaceae bacterium
CCAAAACGCATTTTTTCTATTTCTAAATACCCTTTTAGCAACTTTATTTCTGCTGCTAAAGTGATGGTTTCTTCTCTAGAAAAATCAAAAAACATACGTATAAGCCTTGCAAATTTCACTAAGTATTTTTCCGATAAATCTATTTCGTTTTTAGTGATATAATACTGAATAGCATTTAATGAATTAAACACAAAATGCGGATTCATTTGGCTTCTCAAAGCATGTAGTTCAAAATCGGCTAATTTTTTTGCTGCTTGCAGTTTTTGTTGTTGTTTTTGTAGTTCTTTTTTTCTATAAAATAACAAGAGAGCAGTAATAATGGTTAGTAACACGATAATCGCTAGTGCTTTTACCCAAAAAAGCTGATACCATTGTGGTTTTATACTTATTTTTTGTGTTTTTATTAATTTACCTTTCTTTATAGTAAGCACATAATCGTTTGGTTGTAAATCATTAAACACAAGTGTTCCAGAACTGCTTGTTATCCATTTCTTTTGGATAGGTTCTAGTTTGTAACTATAATTATTTGTTTTGTTTTCAGAAAAATCTATGGTTCTTATTTTTACACTTAATGTGTTGTTTGTTGTGTATACTAATGGTGACTTTGCTTGTTTGCCATTATACAACACATCGGCTATATAAATAGCTAATACAGGAATTGTTTGTTGTTTTTTTATAGGTAAAATACTTATGCCATAATTACTACTTGCATAAAGTGTATCGTGTTTAACAAAAACACTATTCGTAGGGTTAATCATTAAACCATCATTTATAGTGTATTTAGCCTTAAATTGATATTTGTTTTTTTGTTTTTTATAGTGCAAAACACCTTGATTAGTAGCTAGCCAAACATTATTTTCTTTCACAAAAAAATCGTGAACGCTTAAATAGGCTGATTTTTCTAAAAGTTTTAGCTGTTTTAAATCACTTATATAAGCACCAAAACCATTTGTACCAATGATGAGTTGCTTTGTATTAAGGTTAGCTAAACTAATAATAGGTTTATCAAAATGTTTGTCGCCAAATGTCAATGCTTTAATATGATTTTTTTCTACTACCTTTAAGCCATTAGCTGCCCCTATAAAAACTTGGTTTTTATATATTAAAAGTGTTCGTACTCCTGCTTGGTCAAATTGTTTTACTACCTGATACGTTTTAGGATTTATTACCGTGACTCCTCCTGAATTATAGCCATAAAGTTGCTTGTTATAATAAACAAGTTCTCGTGCTATTTCATGGTTATTAATTGTTTTTACAATGTTGTTTTTAACCTCAAAAAGGGTTTTATTTCCTATAAAATAGCTGGTTTGAGTTATTGGAGAATAAGCAATACCAAAATTAAAACCACTGTTTTTTATATATGCATCAAACTGTTTTGTTTT
>CAYPAK010000097.1:1482-6737 GCA_964408665.1 uncultured Flavobacteriaceae bacterium
GAGAATTGAATACTATTATTTGATGTATTATACCTTGTATAAAGATTTTTGTTTGGAAGTAATATCGTTTTAATACTTAAATCATTCAGTTTAACTAGGTGAATTTTTTGAGGACTTATCCAACAATATAAACTGTCATTTAACTGCCCACGATAAACCGTATTTTTATAGATGTTTTTAATAGTTAACACCTTTTCTTGATTACTTATCGTGTCTTTTACAAAAAGACTATTCACATTATTGTTTTTAGTATAAAACAATAGGTTTTTATACTTAATAGGTGCTATAATAGTTGTTTTTAAACTCTGTTTTTTCCATTGCTTATTTATTAAGGAATAAATACTTTTTTGAGCGGAGAAAAAAACTTGGTTTTTATTTTGGCTAATACTAGCTGCTTGTAGTGTTTCCCCCTTTTTTTCACTTTCAAAAACATGTACAATATCATTTTTTATATAGCCTAGTTTTGCTGCTTTGCTAAAAAACCACACTTTATTATCAGCGTCAATACGAATATCCCAAACGTCATTATTAGGTAAACCTTCTTTTGTAGTAAATATTTTAAATGATTCTCCATCATATTTAACCATACCTTTATCGGTAATAAACCATATAAAACCCGTATTGTCTTGCGCTACCCGATACACATGATTACTCGGCAAGCCATTCCTTACAGAATAATGCGTCTGCTCTTGAGCTCGTATTGTACTTGCCCAAAACAAGATGATAATAAAGATTGATTTATACAAAAAAATGGTTTTATAATTCTGCTCTAAAAATACTACTATTTTTTTTAGTGTGTTTGTATCATTCCATAAACTAGTGGTTTGGTTTGATTAACTAATCATATATTTATAAAATATCCTAACAAGTTTTATAAAAAAATAGTCCTACTTTTGTAGTATGGAAAACAAAAACAGCTATCGTTACGCTATAATACTATCACTTAGCATAATCGTTTTGTTTTTTGTTTTACAATTAAAAGAAAATCAACAAAAAACCTATTTTTCAGGAACAGGACTTTATACTAAATTAATACAACAAGAGTCTTGCACCAGCTGTCATCAATACAACGAAGGTTTTATCCCTGCTCATAATCCTAAAAAAATTGGCTGCACTTCTTGCCATTTAGGTAATCCAAAAGAAAACACTAAAGAAAAAGCACACCAAGGACTTGTGCTACTTCCTGGTAATTTATCTAATGTAACAGAAACTTGTGCGAAATGCCATCAAGGTATAGCTTTCCGCATAAAACATTCTCCTATGAATACAATGAGTGGCGTAGTGAGTATTGATAAGTATGTTTTTAGTGAAAACACGAATTTAGATAGTTTATACCAAATACATCATATTGCTAATACCTCTGCTGCAGAAAAACACTTGAGAAACAAATGTGCTTCTTGCCATTTGGGCAATGAAAAAACCACAACAAAGCCAATTTCCGAAAAAACACGGGGAGGAGGTTGCTTAGCTTGTCACCTTAACTATAACAATGCAGCAAAAAACAGTCATATTAATTATAAAAGTAAAAAAGTATTACCAAAAGTCCATGCTAGCGTTTCACTTGCTGTTACAGACAAGCATTGTTTTGGTTGTCATAGTCGTTCTGGGCGAATAAGCACCAATTATGAAGGTTGGCACGAAACACAATTAAACAAAGCAAGTGTTACTGACTCTTTTAAATATCGTGTTTTAGAAGATAATCGTGTTTTTATAAAAAAAGATGATGATGTGCATCATAAAGCAGGAATGAGTTGTATAGATTGCCACGACACTTGGGATGTGATGGGAACAGGAAAAAATTATGCGCACCAAGAAGATGCTGTTACTACTTCGTGTTCTTCTTGTCATAATGATAGTTTTAAAAGTAAATCTTTTGAAGCGTTAAACCCTGCTGATAAACGCATGATAAAATGCCGGAAACAAGACACTACAGCACATTATTTATTTAGTAATAACAAAGTGTTTTATAATGTTCATATAAAAGATAATAAAGCCGTATTAATAACTAAAAACACCCATAAAAAAATCAATATAACGGCTGATTTTTCTAATTGTTTACGCAGTAATGCTCATCAAGACGTTTCGTGTAGTTCATGTCACACTTCTTGGGCACCACAATGTATCTCTTGCCACACGTCTTTTGATAAAGAGATAGGAACTTATGATTTGTTGACTAAAAAAGAAGTAGCTGGCGCTTGGTTAGAAAAAGGATCAAACTTTCTAAGTGATTATCCAACGCTTGCTGTGGTTCGTAAAAATGGAAAACGTACGATAAAAACCGTTGCTCCTGGTATGATTATGACCTTAGATTTACACGGTGTAGATAGTACTAAAAAACCCGCTTTCCATCGCTTGTTTGCGCCTATAAGCGCACATACTATCAGTAAAAAAACACCTGATTGCAAGTCTTGTCATTTAAACCCATTAGTATTAGGTTATGGTCGTGGAAAATTAAGCTTAGATAAAAACCAACAATGGCAATTTACCCCTAAATTTAAAAACCATCAAGACGGTTTACCTTTAGATGCTTGGATAGCTTTTATGACTAACGATACGATAGCAAAAGCTACTCGAAAAAACGTACGTCCATTTAATAAAAAAGAACAAAAAAAGCTACTCCTCGTTGGTTCATGTTTAAATTGTCATAAACAAAACAGTTTAGTCGTTTCAAAAATGCTACTTGATTTTGATAAAACTTTTCAAGAAAAAACTACACAATGTGTTTTGCCTAAATGGAAATAGTAATTAGTTATTTTAAGAATTCTAACACCTCTTTTTCGGTGTCTGGTTTCGCAATTATTTTTTTATCTTTATCAAGTATAAAATAGGTTGGCGTAGCTAATATTGCATATTTTTTAGCATTTGAATTTTGCCATTTTCCTTTTCCAAAAACATGTTGCCAGTCTTTGAAGTTTGCTTTTTGTACACGCCAGTTTTCTAGCATATCTGCATCTTCTATTCCTATAGCTAGTACTTGAAGTCCTTTTTTCTCTTGAATTTCTTTATACAGCTTAGGAAGTTCTGCTAGACAATGTGAACAAGTACTGCTCCAAAAAATAATAAGGTATTTATCTGCGTTTTTTAATTCATATAAAGACGTCCATTTTTTACCGTTTTTATATACTATATTTGGTGCTTTATTACCAATACTAAGGTTTTTATATGCTGTGATTTGGTATTCAAGTATAATATCTTCATATTTCTTGGTGAGTGGTTTTAAATATTTATCACCAATATAATTAGCTAGTTCCGCGTTTTCTTTTTGCTTAATATCTTTTCGTACATAATCACTTTTTCCTGCATAATGTTTCCAAGCATCTCGTAAAAAAATGTATTGAAACGTACTGTCTGTACTTATTTTTTTTATAACGGTATCAAAATCTTTTTTGATAACAGCATTAGGTCTCTTTACCGTGTCTTTATAAGTATAGTTTTTTACTTTATCTAATAAATAATCTGCTTGATATAAATAGGGATTATTAAAATCTATTGCATCAAAATAATGTGCTTTTTGGTATGCTTTAAATGCTTTTGAAGAAAGTAGTTTTGCTGGTATAGCAATTTTATCTGCTTCTATAAAATATTTAACCAAACTAGTTCCAGCAAAACCCTCGTATTGTTCTTGAAATTTTTTTGCTTTTAATTTTAATTTATTAAAGGTTGTTGCGTTTTTTTCTTTTACCGCTTTTAGTAATTGTGACTGTAACCCTTTGTTGTTTTTTTTATATAGATAATATAAATTGTTTTCATCAGATACAAATGTTAAGCTATTTACTACATCTTTTCTATCAAAAGAAACCTCAACATCACCTTTACCATCATAAAACACTTTTACTTGATTTTCATGTTCAGGCAAGCCATAAGTAATTAAATAAATACCTTTGTTATTTAATTTAGGTAAATGAAAAGAAGCAGTGTCATTAACTATTGTTTTATTCTCTATATACTGCTTCCTAAGCCCTAACATGCGGTATAAAATAGCCCACTGACTATCTTGAGCATTCGTAATTTTAAGTTTTAAAACTGGCGCTTTTAGCGTTGTTTGAGCTTGGCTAAACCCTATTGTAAAAAGGATAATTAATAGTGCTATTCGTTTCATATTCGTTTGTTTATTTTATACTATTCAAAAACAATACCAAAGTATTATTTTACATATAAATTTGTACAAAGATAAATTATTTTACCTTTGTACCACAATTAAAATAAAAACAATAAAATGAAATCATATATATTTCCAGGTCAAGGTGCACAATTTGTAGGTATGGGTTTAGATTTATTTGAAAAATCTGCTCAAGCACAAGAACTTTTTCTTCAAGCTAATGAAATACTAGGTTTCGCTATCACAGACATCATGTTTGAAGGAACACCAGAAGCACTTAAACAAACCAAAGTTACACAACCAGCTATATTTTTGCATTCCGTAATCAAAGCGAGTGTACTTGGTGATGGTTTTCAGCCAGATGCTGTTGCAGGGCATTCGTTAGGTGAGTTTTCTGCTTTGGTAGCTAACAAAACACTTTCTTTTGAAGATGGTTTACGTCTTGTTGCACAACGTGCAGGTGCTATGCAAAAAGCATGCGAGCTCAACCCAGGAACTATGGCTGCTGTGCTAGGACTAGAAGATAGTATTGTAGAAGATACTTGTAAGAATATTGATGGAATAGTCGTAGCTGCAAACTACAACTGCCCTGGTCAACTCGTAATTTCTGGAGAATTAGCTGCTGTAAATACCGCTTGTGATGTGCTAAAAGAAGCTGGAGCAAGACGCGCTTTATTATTACCTGTTGGTGGAGCTTTTCACTCGCCACTTATGGAACCTGCTCGTGAACAACTTGCTGCTGCAATAGCAAATACTACATTCAACAAACCTATAGCACCTATATATCAAAATGTAACAGCAAGTGCTGTAAGCAATCCTGATGAAATTAAAGAAAATTTAATGAAACAGCTCACCGCTCCTGTACGTTGGACACAAACCATGCAACAGATGATTACTGATGGAACAACTGATTTCTATGAAGTAGGTCCTGGTAAAGTGTTACAAGGTTTACTACGAAAAATAGACCGTACGGTAAATGCTAGTGCTGCAGAAATAGAAGTCTAACAAGTTATCCTCTTTTTTCCAATTCTATAATCTCCATATTTTCTATATTCCCGGTATTAAGCTCAAAACGCAACATCGTACGAACCTTATGAAACCCAGATTTTCCTGCTGCGCCAGGGTTAAGGTGTAGTAATTTATTCTTCTTGTCGTA
>CAYPAK010000098.1:0-2267 GCA_964408665.1 uncultured Flavobacteriaceae bacterium
ATAGTTTTTCCATCTGCTTTTCCTGCAAGTGTTTTGTTTGCCATTCCCATAACTTTACCCATATCTTTCATAGAACTTGCTCCTGTTTGGGCTACTATTTTTGCTATAATTTCTTTTACCGCATCTTCGCTTAGTTGCTCTGGCAAAAACTGTGCAATAACCTCAACTTGTGCTAACTCTGGTTCTGCTAAATCTGCTCTTCCTTGCTCAGTGTATAGCGCAGCGCTGTCTTTACGCTGTTTTACTAATTTTTGTATTATTTTAAGCTCTTGTTCTTCGTTTAACTCATCCGCTCCTGCTGCTGCGGTTTTGGCTAATATTATTTCAGATTTAATAGCTCGCAATGATTCTAAAGCGACTTTATCTTTAGCTTTCATTGCTACTACCATTTGTTTCATTAAATCTTTTTCTAAACTCATCTTTATTGTTTTTTTTAATTGTGTTGCAATTTACAACTAATTATTTATTATTCCCACTCTATTGTTGCTGGCGGCTTTGAACTAATATCATAAACTACTCTATTGATACCTTTTACTTCATTACAAATTCTTGCAGACACCTTATCTAAAAAATCATACGGCAAGCGTGTCCATTTAGCCGTCATAAAATTATTGGTATCTACTGAGCGAACTACTGCAGTATATTCATAGGTGCGCACATCGCCCATTACACCTACCGATTTTATAGGCAGTAGCGCTACAAATGCCTGACTAACCTTGTCGTATAAATTGTTTTTACGCAATTCTTCAATAAAAATAGCATCAGCCTCTTGCAATATTTGCACTTTATCTGGACTTATAGCTCCCAAAATACGAATTCCCAAGCCTGGCCCAGGAAATGGATGTCTATTTAATAAATCATCATGCATACCTAAATCTCGTCCTACTTCACGCACTTCAGATTTAAACAATTCCCGTAACGGCTCTACGAGTTTAAAACCCATTTTCTCAGGAAGTCCGCCTACATTATGGTGTGATTTTATAGCCGCTGCATGCCCTATACCTTGTGATTCTATTACATCAGGATAAATAGTACCTTGCGCTAGAAAAGCAACATTTTCTATGCTTTTTGCGGCCTTATCAAAAACAGTAATAAAATGTTTCCCTATTATTTTACGTTTTTGTTCTGGGTCTGTTACACCTTGTAAAGCATCATAAAACTGTGTTGAAGCATCTATATATTGTATATTCATATCAAAATGCTTCTCATAAGTTTCTTTTACAAGTTTCCCTTCATCTTTACGCATCAAACCTGTATCAACAAAAATACAAGTAAGCTGTTTCCCTATGGCTTTTTGCAGTAAAACTGCAGCCACAGAAGAATCTAAACCTCCTGACAAGCCTAATATCACTTTTTCAGTACCAACTTGTTTTTTTATTTCTTGTATTTTAGTACTTATAAAGTCTTTTATTTTCCAATTTTCAGTTGCTTTACAAATATCAAAAATGAAATTGCTCAAAATAGTATTTCCATTTTCGGTAAGTTCTACTTCAGGATGAAACTGCACACCATAGCGTTTTTTTGCTGCATAAGAAATTGCAGCTATAGCATCTTCGGTATGCGCTATTTGTGTAAAGTCTTTAGGTACTGCCATAACGCTATCTGCATGACTCATCAGCACTTTAAACGATTTTGTTAATTTTTTAAATAAAACCGTATCTTCATTAATAGTAATATACTCTTGACCATATTCTTGCATCTTTGCCTGCGCTACTTCTCCACCATAAACTTTGGTAAGCAGTTGCATACCATAGCAAATTCCTAAAATGGGCAAATCTAAGTCAAAAATAGCTTTATCTGGCATAAAAGCATTATCCAAATAAACCGAAGCAGGACCTCCTGAAAGGATAATCCCCTTTGGATTAAACTTTTTAATTTCTGCTACACTTGTAGTAAACGGAATTAGATGTGCAATAACACCTAATTTACGTATTTTCTGCACCAAAAGCTGATTGTATTGTGAGCCAAAATCTAAAATGACAATACCATTTTTCATATGGATAATTATTTATTAATAAAGAACAGCAAAATTAAACATAAAAACAAGACTGTAAAGCTTATTTATAAAAATAAATATTCTATAAGACATAAGACCGCTTCGCTTCATGATGCGCGAAAATATTGACTATTAATAAATCAACTTATCATTCAGCAATTTTATACTTATTAAACCTTCAACGTCATGCTGAACTTGATTCAGCATCTCCCATAACGAAGACGTATCCTTCTTCCAAGTCAACAGACCCTGAATAAATTTCAGGGTGACG
>CAYPAK010000098.1:2367-6702 GCA_964408665.1 uncultured Flavobacteriaceae bacterium
TTTTAACTATCATTTCACCACAGCCATATCGGCATTAACGTGGCTTTTGTTAGCTCTTCCGCTAGGATCGGTATTTTCTTGCCATTTCGGTATCCATTTAAGCACTGTTTTAGCAGCGGCTTCTTGTGGAAAATGTTCATGAAAAATACTTCTATAAAAATAGGCTTCTTTGGTACTTGGCGTATTATGTGGAAATAACATAGCAGCTTGATCCATTTGCTCATCAGTTACTTGCGCTGTACAATGTGCAATTAACATATCTATCCAGCTATAACCTACGCCATCAGAAAACTGTTCTTTTTGTCTCCAAAGTACTTCTTCTGGCAAAAACGGATTCTCTGGTGTATCAAAGGCTTTTCGTAAAATATATTTCTCTATACCTTGATGTTTTTTTGCTTCTTTTTCTTTGGGATCTATTCGCATTATAGTAGCTAAAAATTCTTTATCCAAAAACGGAACACGTGCTTCTAGACCATGAGCCATTGTTGACTTATCGGCACGCAGACAATCAGAAGTAGAAAGTAAGCGTACTCGCCTTATCGTTTCCTTTTGAAATTCGGTAGTATCTGGAGCATTTTTAAAGTACAAATAGCCGCCTAGCATTTCATCGGCACCTTCGCCAGACAAAACTACTTTTATACCATTTTCCACTATAGCTTTACTCAAGAAATACATCGGTGTACTCGCGCGAATAGAGGTTACATCGTAAGTCTCTAAATGCCAAATCAGTTTTTTGATAATAGCGATGCCTTCGGCTATAGTAAAATACAATTCGTGATGTTTCGTACCTAGAAAATCAGCAACTTTTTTTGCAGCTTTAAGATCTGGCGAATCTTTGTCTAAACCGATAGAAAACGAATGCAAGTCCTTCCCTTTTTCTTTTAACAAACGCATTGCAATAGAAGATGTGAGCGAAGAATCTAATCCGCCAGAAAGCAGTACTCCCAAAGGCACATCACTCATCAAACGTTTTGAAGTTGCTTTAATTAACCCATCTCGTATTTTTGTATAATCTAAGGTTTTTGTAGCTACTTTATAGTCAAACCAACTAGGTTTATAATAACGTACAAAACCTGTTTTTTCGGTAAAATAATGCCCTGGAGGAAAAGCTTCAAAAGTAGTACAACTATCGGCTAAAACTTTCATTTCTGAAGCAAAATAATAACGCCCTGCTGCATCTTGACCAAAATATAATGGTTTAACTCCTATAGGATCTCGTGCTACAATAAAATCATCGCCATCAATAACCACAAAAGCAAAAACGCCATCTAATTTGTTTAAAAAATCATAACCGTATTCTTCATAAAGATGCACGATAACCTCAGAATCTGATTCTGTTCTAAATGTATGCGCTGCCAATTCATTTTCTTTTAATGCTTTATGATTATAGATTTCGCCATTATGTACCATCCAAGCGGTATCTGTACCTTGAATGGGTTGTTTTCCTGTCTTTAAATCTATAATAGACAAACGCTCATGACTCAATATATGTCCCTGCTTCGTTTGATGTAAATCACTTTCATCAGGTCCTCTGTGACTCATACGCTTTGAAATGACTTTTGCCTTAGCTACATCAATATCCTTTCCTATAATTGCTAATATTCCACACATAATTTTTTTATTTAATAATTACGATGCAAATATGCGTATTAATAGTTTTAATTTAAACTAAAATTAATTAATTAGTTTAATAATTAAACAATAATATATATTTTTATTATAAAATGTAAGTTTTTTAATCAAAATAGAAACTTATGCTAAAAAATTGTAAGTTTGAACTCTTTAATCATAACAAAAAAACAATGAAAATAATATCGTATAACGTAAATGGCATCCGTGCTGCAATGAAAAAAGGTTTTGTGTCTTGGCTAGACACTGTAGATGCTGATGTAATCTGCTTACAAGAAATAAAAGCTATGGAAGAACAAGTAGATACCGAAGCCCTAGAAGCTATTGGCTATAAATATAACTATTGGTTTTCTGCACAAAAAAAAGGCTATAGCGGTGTAGCTATTTTATCAAAAATAAAGCCTAACAATGTAGTTTACGGAACAGGTATTGAAACAATGGACTTTGAAGGCAGAAACCTACGCGCTGATTTTGATGACATTTCTGTTATGAGCTTGTACCTTCCGTCAGGAACTAATGATGCACGCTTGGCTTTTAAGTTTAAGTATATGGATGAGTTTTTAGCTTATGTAAATGAATTAAAGAAAGAAATACCCAATTTATTAATCTGCGGCGATTATAACATTTGCCACGAAGCAATAGACATACACAATCCTGTGGCTAACAAAAAATCTTCTGGTTTTCTACCCGAAGAACGCGCTTGGCTGAGTGATTTTATAGCAAGTGGTTTTATAGATAGTTTTCGTTATTTAAACCCCGAACCGCATAATTATACTTGGTGGAGTTACAGAGCAAATGCGCGTAACAACAACAAAGGATGGCGTATTGACTACCATATGGTTAGTAATCCACTAAAAGAGAAGATAAAACGCAGTATTATTCTCCCAGAAGCCAAACATTCTGACCATTGCCCGCTGCTTATAGAACTAAATATTTAACAAAAACAGCATTCGTATTTTTAAGTAAATATAAAAATTTAACACTTTTATTAATAATATTTTTTATGTAACATTTGTTACTACGCATTTAATCTTCAAAAACAGCTCTTTTACATATAATATCGTAACTTCGCGCTGACTTAAAAAATTAATAATAAAACTATGGCAAAAATTGTAGTACTAGGAGCTGGAGTATCAGGACATACCGCAGTATCCTTTTTAAATAAATCTTTAGGAAAAGACCACGAAATTGTTATGGTTTCTCCTAATAGTAATTACCAATGGATTCCATCTAATATATGGCTTGGTGTAGGACGTATGAAACGTAAAGATTTGGTTTTTCCACTTGCACCAATTTACAAAAAAGCAAAAATTAAATACATACAAGCTAAAGCTATTTCTTTCCACCCAGAAGGAGATAATAGCGAAGAAAAAGGTTATATATTAGCAGAATATGTAACAGGTAATCGTAAAGGAGAACAAGAGAAAATAACGTATGATTTCTTAGTAAACGGTACAGGTCCAAAATTAAATTTTGAAGCAACTCCTGGTTTAATACCTGAAACAAACAACCTAGTATCAGTATGTACTTATACGCATGCTGAACATGCTTGGGAAGAACTTGAAAAAATCATCAAACGTTTAAAAAATGGTGAAAAATTAAAAATTCTTGTAGGAACAGGACATGCAAAAGCTACTTGTCAAGGAGCTGCTTTTGAGTATATCTTAAACATCGACCACGAGTTACGAAGAGCAAAAGTACGTGATAACGCTACTATTACTTGGATTTCTAATGAGTATGAATTAGGCGACTTTGGTGTTGATGGCGGTGTTTTCAGTATCATGGGAAAACGTATGACTTCCAAAGAGGTTGGCGAAATGGTTTTCAATGACCGCGGTATCAAATATATTATGCAAGCAGGTGTGCAAAAAATAGAAAATGCCACTGCTCACTACGAAACCTTAGACGGAACACAAGGCGAAGAATCCTTTGATTTTGGTATGCTTATACCTAGTTTTTCTGGACACGGATTCAAAGCATATAGCAAAACTGGAGAAGATATAACTGACCGATTATTTGCAGCTAATGGCTTTATGCTTGTAGATGCAGATTATACTAAAAGACCTTATGAAGAATGGTCAGTACAAGATTGGCCAGAAACCTATCAAAACCCAACATATCCTAATATTTTTGCACCAGGAATAGCCTTTGCACCTCCACATACCATTTCTAAACCAAGAACTTCGGTAAACGGAACCGCTATATTTCCTGCACCACCACGTACAGGAATGCCTTCTGGAGTATCTGCTAAAGTAGTATCCGATAATATTGCTGATATGATAAAAAACAATACTTTAGTTGCTACTCACAAAGGTTCTATGGGAAATATGGGCGCTGCTTGTGTTGCTTCTGCAGGATATGGTATTTTCAAAGGAAAAGCCGTTACTATGACTATGACTCCCATTGTGCCTGATTATAATAAATATCCAGATACAGGAGGAAGAGAATTCAAAAAAACTATAGGTAACTATGGGCTAGCTGGACACTGGATAAAACTAGTACTTCACTATATGTTTATATACAAAGCAAAACTAAAACCTTTCTGGTGGTTAATACCTGAATAAAATATTTAAAATTATGTCAAAAGAAATTTCAACAACAAAAAAATTCTTAATGAATTGCGTACTTGTTCAACTTCTAGTTTTTACCTATCTTAATGTAAAAATACTATTAGTTGTAGCCAAAGGACACGGCGGAACACGATAA
>CAYPAK010000099.1:0-5125 GCA_964408665.1 uncultured Flavobacteriaceae bacterium
TTAGTATCTTTGCTTGTATAATTACAGAAACTGTGCCAAAGGATTAAAAAAGGCAATAAACCTACTCTTCTATGGAGTAACCAAGCCCTTTATGTGTTCGAATAAGGTCTTCGCCTATTTTTTTTCGTAATTTTCTAATATGCACATCTAAAGTGCGTTCTCCCACTACTATGGTTTCTCCCCATATTTTTTTATAAATTTCATCTCTAGAAAAAACTTTATTTGGTTGAGAGGCTAGTAAAGCCAGTAGTTTAAATTCTTTTTTAGGTAAAAACAATTTTTCTTTAGATACAAGTACATAATTTTCTTCAAAATTAATAAATAAACCGTGTATTGTTATTGTTTTTTTTGAAGCAAACGACTTTTTATTTCGTTTTAATAAAGCTTTAGCTCTAGAAATAATTACTCTTGTTTTTATAGGTTTAGCAACGTAATCATCGGCTCCTGCATCAAAACCTGCTACCTCAGAATACTCTTCATTTCTAGCGGTAAGTAGCATAACCAAAGTGTCTTCATACCCTGCTGTTTCTCGTATTTGACGGCAGGTTTCTATACCGTCCATCTTTGGCATCATTACATCCATAATGAGCAGATGAGGATTGTGCTCTTTTAAAACCTTTAATGCTTCCAAACCATTAGAAGCTGTGACTACTTTATATCCTTCTTTTTCAAAAGCATATGATAAAATTTCTAAAATATCGGTTTCATCATCTACTAATAGTATAGTATATTTTCCTTTTTTCATAAGACAAAGTTAGTAAGAGCTTTTGTTAATAAAACTTTCTGTAGGTTAAGTATTTGTTAATAAAATTTATAACTATAACTCACACTAAACGAACGTTGTTTACTATATGATCTGTAAATTTGTTCTGCTGCATTATAGGATTCAAAAACTTGTTTAAAATTATTGTTTAATATGTTTTTTGCAGCAAAATTAATTTTTCCTTTTCCTAGTTTATAACTAAACTTAAAATTTAAACTATTAAACGGTTTTTCATAAACATCAGGCACAATACCACTTCCTACAAGGGCTAATTTCTTGCCTTGTACATTATAACTTAGGTTTGCATCATATTTATCATTTGATGCGTTTAAAGAAAGGTTTATGATTAATGGTGATTGCCCTTGCATTGTTCTGTATTGTGATACCGTTTCGCCCGTTCTTGCATTTTCTTGACGCAATTCATATTCTGTTTTGTTATTTACATCAACAATTACTTTTTTGGTATCTACTTTTGAGTTAATATAAGTAATATTTGTAGCTACATTAAAATGTGTTTTAGCACTTTCTTTAGTTAATGATTTTTTTATTTCAAATTCTCCACCAAATAACAAGGCATTACTTGTGTTTTTAGGTTGTATATCATTTGGGTTTAATTGAAATGGTACAATTTCTATTGCATTATTAAAATATTTATAAAAACCACTAAAAGAAATTAGTTCTCCTGAACTAAAGAATTTTTCCCATCTTAAATCTACATTAGTAATATTTGTTTCTTTAAGATTTAAATTCCCTATAAACAATGTTCCTGTAATGGGGTCTTGTATATATGAGTTTGATTTTTCTTTAAATGAAGGACGCGCTACTGTTTTGGCGTAACTAAATCTCAGGTTTGTTTTTTCTTTTAATGCATAAATAAAGTTTAGCGCAGGGAGTAATACGGTTTCATTATGTACTTTTTGTTTAAATATTTGATTATTATAATAACCGTCATAATATATCATAGCATTTTCTACACGAAATCCATATATTGTTTTTAGTTTGCTGTTCAACTTTAATTCATTCATTATATACCCTGCTGCTATATTATTGGTAGCATTGTATTGATTATTTAAATTTTGTTGTCCTGTTACATAAACACCGTGTTGTGATGTACTATTCCATATATTAGCATCTGCTAATATTGTATTTGGGTCTTGAGAAAAATCATCAAAAGAAGCTGTTTTTTCAATAGCAAAATCTAGTATTTTGTAGTCACGGTATTTAAACGTGTTAGCAAAACCAAATTTTATTTTTGATTTTTCATCTTTTAGTACTTTAGCATCTATAGTAACGTCTACCTTGCTTACAAGGTTTACTTCATTAAGCGAACGGTAATACCTGTTTATTCCTGCTCCATCTCCTAATTGTAGGTGATAGCTATCTGTAGTATTGTCATAAGAAAGTCTTGTGCTTCTCACATCTGGTTCTAATATACGAGATAGTGTAGGCGAAATTTTCCAATCTATTTTATATTTATTTTCTTTTAAATAATGTTTACCATTAAGCAAAATATTACTCACTGATTTTTGCGAATAACTAATCGCATTTTTATAAAGCGTAGCTCCAGTAGAGTCAAAGTTATTAGCAATATATTGTGCTGCTTTTCCTGTTCCGTTTTGGCTATGAAAAAAGCTTAAAGAGTACTTACTTTTTTCATATTTAAGCCCTCCAGCAGCAAGAATACTCCACATTACATCAGACTCTCCAATGCTTCCTGTGGTAAATTCTCTTTTGTTTAAATCTGTTATGGTATTATTAGGGTTTTTATAAAAAACGCCCTGCTTTACATCATCATAAAATTTGTAATTGTGTGCGTAACTAAAGGCTAAATTGATTCCTTTCTTTACTACTTCATTTCTAACACTGTTTCCATAACTTATATTAAAATTATGATTTAAAAAAGAAGAAGCATTATTTTTTACACCTAATTCTTTAGAGAATGTTTTAGTTAAACTAGTTAATTTAGGGTCGTTTAATGATTCATCTGGGATTGTTGTGTTTTCATTAAACCCTAATTTTCTGGCATTATTTCCTAGTCCTAACCAATCTAATTTTTGACTTTCATATAGTACAAAATCATTATTTAAATTCATATTAGCAGTATAGCTTGTGCCAACACCTACAGCAAGTGTTTTTTTACTTGGAAAATTCTTAGTACTTATATCTACAAGTCCTCCTGTAAAATCTCCTGGTAAATCAGGTAAAAAAGTTTTATATACTATTAAGTTATCTATAAGACTTGTAGGGAAAAGGTTCATCTGAACAGTGTTTTTATCAGGGTCTAATCCTGGTATAGTAACGCCGTTTAATGTTGTTTTAGAATACCTATCGCTCAACCCTCTTACAAAAATATACTTACCACCTTCTACCGAAACTCCTGTAACACGTTTTATAGCACTTGCTACATTAGAATCTCCGTTTTTACTTATTATTTCAGAAGAAATACCGTCTATTATTTTAGCAGACTTTGCACGTATTGCTTGTACAGCTGTAGCACTTGCTCGTTTATTATTTTCTTCAATAATAACAACCTCATCAAGTTGTTCTGATGCTGGACTTAATAAAATATTTACTGTTTTTAATTCATTTCCTTTTATAATAACATTTTTTATTGTTTTACTATTAAAACCCATAGAAGAAAATGTAATGCTATAAGTTCCTGCAGGAATAGCAAGGTTATACTTTCCGTCAAAGTCAGTATATGTTCCCATTTTAGTGCCGTCTATTATTATATTAGCGCTCATTACAGGGTAAGTGCTTTCAGAATCAATAACAGTTCCTTGTATGCCACTTTGCGCAAAAGAAAATGTTGCAATTATTAAAAAAACAAAACTAGTAAGTGTATTTTTCATAAGTAAGTATTTTATAAACAACCAAAGTCCTCTAGTGTTTAGTTAGAGAACTTTGGTCTACCAAAATTTATTTTGACTATATATTTTATTAAAATTTATTATTTAATGCAGTCCAAGACCAACCGTCAAATTCAGTTTGAGAAACAACAGTAGGTGTTGCTGAAGTAGTGTTTCCAGCATTATTGAATATTGCTTCTGCTGCTGGTTGTAATGATGAAGGAAGTGTACATACTGTTCCTGATCCATCAGTAGATTTTGTATAAACATGCACAGGAGCATCAGTATTGTTATCTTCTATAAATAATGTAGGAGGCGTATCTACATAGTGAGAATAAGCATCTGTTCCTACCATTGTACAGTTGGTAAGTTTAGTTCTTACTTTGAATTTAGTCAAACCTTCAAATTCATTATTTTTTACAATTCCTTGAGCTTTAGATTTTAAATCTACTGTTCCATCATTTGTTTTTGAAATAAATTTACAGTTTTCTACAGTAAACATTCCCATTACATTAGTGCTATTTTCTGGACCATCAATTTCTAAAAACTCATCTCCTGAATTATTATAAACTACCATAGAGTTTTTAAAAGAACCAGAAAAGTTTTGGTCAACATCAAAAGCATCATCTTTTTGGTAAGCAACTAATGCGTGGTTTATGTTTACAGTACCTCCAAAACACTCAATACCATCATCTAGGTTAGCTACAATCTCTACGTGATCTATTACAGTTCCGTTTCCTACACCACCAAGTGTAAGTCCGTTTATTTCGTTTCCAGCACCAATAGAAATTCCTCCGTGACGTATAGATACATAAGTGATTATTCCAGAATTATCAGCATCATCAGAACCGCCATAGTTTCCATTAGGATCATTTGCAGGGATTCCTTCTATATGTCCTTCAGTATCTCCTATTTCTGCAGATACTTTTGCGTTTCCTAATACTATAAGTCCTCCCCATTTGTTACTATCGGTTTCGTCAAGGTTAGTTCCTGTTTTTTGTCCTAAAGCTATATTGTCTAGTTCAGAAGTGAAAATAATAGGATTTGCAGCTGTTCCTTGCGCCATAAGTTTTCCTCCTCTAGCTATAATAAGCACAGAAGCATTTAGTCCGTCTCCTGCTTTTCCTTTGATAATAGTGCCTGGCTCTATAGTTAGTGTTACTCCATCTTTAACTACAACTCTACCTTGTAAAAAGTAAATACGGTCTGCACTCCATGTTTCGTTAGCTGTGATTTCCCCTGTTTTCACCTCATCAGAAGGTGCTGGTGGATCTGTTGGTGTATCATCTCCACAAGATAAAAATACTACCGATACAAAAGCTAATAGTATAAACGATTTGAAAATTGTTTTTGCACTCATTTTTTTTATTTTTATAAATTAATTATGGTGCAAATATATCTTCGGTGTGTTAACCGTTTATTACCCTTAGTTTACTTTAATGTTAATTTTTTCAACTTCTCTTTCCAAAATAGCCAAATGTATATTACCAATACGTACGCGTACAAGCCGTAA
>CAYPAK010000099.1:5225-6656 GCA_964408665.1 uncultured Flavobacteriaceae bacterium
ATTAATTCGCTTACTTTTCCATCGGTAGTTAATAGTAGTAAACCTTCTGATTTTTCGTCTAATCTTCCTATAGCCATTATACCTTTAGGAAAATTATATAATTCACCTAATAGTTTTTGACGTTGTTTTCGCTTGCCATTTATAATAAACTGACTTAAATAACCATAAGGCTTATGAAGTATAAAGTGCGGGTGTTTTTCTAGCAAAATTATTTTCCCATTGCTTTTGCAACCTCTTCTAATTCTGCATACCAATCTTCGCCAAATCTTCGTATTAATGCAGGCTTCACAAATTTATAAATAGGCACTTGTAGTTCTTTTCCTAAAGAGCAAGCATCATCACAAATAGGCCAACGGTCATAGTTTACTCCAGAAAACTCGCTATAATCTCTAACACGAATTGGGTACAAATGACACGAAACGGGTTTTTTCCAAGTGATTTCACCTTGACTATAAGCTTCTTCTATAGCACAAAGCGCTGTTTTATTTTTATCAAAAATAACATAAGCACAATCTG
The DNA here is from genome assembly GCA_964408665.1 of uncultured Flavobacteriaceae bacterium. Taxonomy (GTDB): domain Bacteria; phylum Bacteroidota; class Bacteroidia; order Flavobacteriales; family Flavobacteriaceae; genus JALSVQ01. The sequence goes on from CAYPAK010000099.1 coordinate 5,742, forward strand.
CACCATCAATAAGAGGTGTTTCGTGTTCGCCATCTTCATTAGTAGTATAAATACCTTGCTCAGCAATAGCAGCGATGCCTTCGGGGCGCAAAAACGGTTTTACTTTTGGGTAAATATCCTTCATTATTTGGCGCTCATCATCAGCAACGGGAGCTCCTGCGTCTCCTGCAATACAGCATGCACCTTTGCATGCGCTTAGATTGCACACAAAATCTTTTTCTATAATCTCCTCAGAGACTAGTGTTTTTCCTAGTTGAAACATATTGCAAAAATACATTTTTTTAGTTAAATCAGTATTAAAAAACTTTACGTAAATTTAACGTTTGATATATCAATGTTTTATATACATTTGCGCCGATTTTAAAAACACTATAAAAAATTAAAAATGTTAGGATTAAATTTAAGAGAAATAGTAACCGCAACGATGATTTTGTTTGCTGTAATAGACATCATAGGAAGCATTCCTATAATTATAGATTTGAGAAATAAAGTAGGGCATATCCAATCAGAAAAAGCTTCATTTGTAGCAGGTCTTATTATGATTGTTTTCTTGTTTATAGGAAAAGAAATATTAGCATTGATAGGTATTAATGTAGAATCTTTTGCCGTAGCAGGTTCTTTTGTATTATTGTTTCTTGCTTTAGAAATGATTTTAGGCATACAATTATACAAAGAAGATGCTCCAGAAACAGCAAGTGTAGTTCCCTTAGCATTTCCACTTATAGCAGGAGCAGGTTCTATGACCTCTATACTTTCACTTCGTGCAGAATATGCTAGTATAAACATTGTTATCGCTATAATAGTTAATATCATATTTGTTTATATGGTTCTTAAATCTTCTCGAAGAATAGAAAAATTTATAGGAAAAGGAGGTATTGCTGTTATTCGTAAGGTATTTGGTGTGATTTTATTAGC
>CAYPAK010000100.1:0-6653 GCA_964408665.1 uncultured Flavobacteriaceae bacterium
CGTGTATATTTTATACCTATTGGCCCTACAAATGTTTTTGCACTTAGTCCTAAAGCAAAACCATACTTTGTATTGTCAAAAAGATCGCCGTCATTTATTAAGTTATCAGTTGCACGAGCGGCTTGTACTCCTAATGTAAGGAAGTAATTCTTTTTTATTTCATAAAACATATCAAGGCTTGAATGCACATAAGAAACATCAGTCAAAGCAGCAAAATCATAACCATAAAGCGGTACAAATGTACTATTTAAATTATCATAATCACCTCCCAAATGGTAACTTTGCAATACGCTTGAACTCCCAATAGTAACTCCTGCTTGAGATACTAGATTAAAAGAAAAATCTCCTAATGATTTGGCATACCCAAATTTAAGCTGCGCTTGAGAATAAGAAGCAAACAGACTACTTGGTGCTGTAGAAAGTAAGCGCCATTTAAACCTTCCTTCTAAAAGAACCCCTTTTTTAGGATTAAAATCTGCATCATAAGTATCTAGTTTCAATACAGAAAACACATTGAAATAACTGTTTTTATCCAAATAAAATTTATCAGTAGTAGTAGATAAATCATAAGAATAACTATTTATATATTCGTGTTCTGCTCCTATTTTGATATTATATTTTTGTTCAAAAGAAGTCTGAAGATATAACTGGTTGCTAATAGTTGTACTATGCAAATCAATTAAAAGACTACTAGTGCTTATTCCTGTTACCGACTGAAATGGAACACTAGTATTTATTGGTGTGAGTTTAGACCTAAAACCGTAGCTCCAATGAAAGCCATTATCTATAAAATAATTAAACTCGTAGCGCATATTATTTCCTATTATAGCATCTATAGCCATAAAATCATTTTTTCCTAAAGGATTTTTTACGGTATAATTGATTAAAACACCAATCTTAGCTAGTTTATCATAATGTGCACCCAATTTTATAAACTTTTTTATTGGGTTTTCTTTTAAGTGAATCATAATTTTATCGTCATTTACAAACCTATAATAAATACTATTAAAGTTTTTCGTGGCACTTAGTTTATTAATACCCGCTTTAAATTCTTGTGTAGAAACGGTATCGGGTGTTTTGATTCCTAGCTTGCCATATAAATATTCATCAGTATAATGTTTAGAGCCTGTAAAGAAAATTTTTTTTACTTTTACACTGTCCGATATTTTTTTGATAATATCTTTAGTATTGTTTTTTTGAACTGTTGGGTTCACTAGAAGTTTTAAGGATTCTATTTGTTTTAAAGCACTTTTATGACCCAACTCATAAATTGGCTTATACTTATCAAAGTCAGTAACCGCATATTTTGAAATACTATCAGGTTTTATATAGATATCGGTCATTTCTATATTTTTTTGCATATCGGCATACATGCCAAAAGCAACTATTTGCATTAGAATATCTGTAGCGCCAAGTAGTTGTTCTTTCTTGAGTAAACTATCTTGTATGTCCACTCCAATTATAATATCTGCACCCATTTCTTTAAGTGTTTTCACAGGATAATTGCTTACTATTCCGCCATCAGAAAGCAATTTCCCATCTATCAAAACAGGATCAAGTAATGATGGAAAAGAGCTACTCGCTCGTATTGCCTCAGGAAGAAAACCTTTGTTGAGCAATACGCCTTTTCCCGTTTCTAAATCTGTTGCTATGCAAGCAAAAGGAATGGGTAATTTATTAAAATCAGTAATATGATGCACATGCCTCGTTAAGTCTGACAATAAATTAAAAAAATTCTGTCCCTTTGACATCGCTTGAGGTATTCCTACATTACCGTTCTGAAATGGCAAAGTAAGCACATACCTACTAGCCTTTTCTTTTTCATAAAAAGATTTGGAAACTCTTGGTATTTCATCAGAAATAACTTTATCAAAGTCTATAACACGGAATAAAGAATCTATTTGTATTGCAGAGTAACCACTTGCATAAAGCCCTCCAACAATGGCACCTGCACTCGTTCCTGCAATATAATCTATCTTAATACCTAAACTATCTATTACCTTTAGCACGCCAATATGCGCACCACCCTTTGCTCCTCCTCCACTAAGCACTAAACCTATTTTTGGTGTTTTTTGCTGAGCGGTGAGACTGATTGTTCCTAACAATAATAAAAATAATAACTGTTTTCTCATAGCCGCTTGCAAAATACAAAAATCTATGCTGTTTTGGCAATTTAGGAGTTAGTTTTAACATAATTTTTCTGATTTATTTTATTTTAAGCTATCTTTGCATAAAAATTTTTATGCAACGCTTATTCCCAAAACAGTACAAACTACTAAAAACATACGTTATTTTCTTTTTGATAATCTCGTTTTTCACACGACTTTTTTTATACCTTTGGGCTGCTTCAGAGATAGATTTTAATATTTTTCATTTGTTTAAAACATTTATAATAGGTTTCTTGTTTGATTTAGGAACTGTTTCATTCTTTACCCTACCATATGTGTTATACTTGCTCCTTTTACCTAAGCGTTTACAGGGCACTTTAATAGATAGAGCTATTACTTATTTTGCTTATGGTTTAGGCATTTTGATATTTATATTTACCTTTTTTGCGGAGTTTACTTTTTGGGAAGAGTTTAAACGTAGATTCAATTTTATAGCAGTAGATTACCTCGTTTATACTTATGAAGTTGTAGAAAACATTAATCAATCTTACCCTTTACCAATACTTATTGGAAGTGTTTTATTATTAACATTAGCAATCATTTTTATTAGTCGCAAAATAAATGCTTTTAACGCTGCTTTTACAGCTAATACTGATTTCAAAGAAAAACTAATTCCTACTGCATTTTGGTTAAGCATCGCTTTATTATTTACATTTTTTATTAGCAATAAAACTGCTGAATGGAGTACAAACCGCTATGAAAATGAATTATCAAAAAGTGGTATCTATTCCTTTTTTGCTGCCTTTAGAAATAATCAATTAGATTATAATGAATTTTATTTAACACAAGATAATGATGAATCTTTTAAACTTATAAAACAGGAAGTAGCACAAAAAAACAGCACAGCAACACCCGAAAAGTACAGTATTGCTAGAACTATTAAAGCCGATACAACACGAGCAGTTATAAAACCTAATGTTATTCTTATTTTTATAGAAAGTATGAGCGCTAGTTTTATGAAAGAATTTGGAAATACAGATAACATCACCAACAATCTAGATGAAATAGCCAATAACAGCCTGTTCTTTACCAACACCTTTGCTACAGGAACACGAACCATACGCGGAATGGAAGCAGTAACACTATCTATGCCGCCAACGCCAGGGAGAAGTATTGTAAAACGACCAAACAATACTGATTTATACACTATAGGGACTGTCTTTAAAGCACAAGGTTATGACAATACCTTTTTCTATGGTGGTGATGGTTATTTTGATAATATGAACCAATTTTTTGGAGGTAATGGTTTTGATATTGTAGATAGAGGAAGAGGTTTTTTACTTGGTGATGATTTTAAAGTAAAACGTACTAACATTAATGATGATGAAGTAACTTTTGAAAATGCTTGGGGAGTTTGCGATGAAGATATTTTTAATAAAGTACTCAAAGAAGCCGATATAAAATACAAAAACAATAAGCCGTTTTTTAATTTTATAATGACTACATCAAACCATAGACCTTATACATATCCCGAAGGAAAAATAGATATTCCTTCAGGAAATAGTCGTAATGGAGCCGTAAAATATACCGACTATGCCATAGGTAAATTTATAGCTACTGCACGCCAAAAACCGTGGTTTAAAAACACTGTCTTTGTTATTATGGCAGATCACTGCGCTAGTAGTGCTGGGCGCTCGGAGATAGATGTAGCAAACTACCATATACCAGCTATTATCTACAACTTAGCCGAAACTCCTCAAAAAATAAACACTATGTGTTCTCAAATAGATATTTTTCCTACACTATTTGGTCGTTTTAACTGGAATTACACAAGCCATTTTTATGGTAAAGATGTACTACAAATGACTGCTAATGAACCTCGTGCTTTGGTTGGAAATTATCAAAAACTGGGCTTACTAAAAAAAGAAGAAATCTTTATACTAGGAACGGTAAAAACAGGGCATTTCTACCATTGGAATAAGTCCGATAATTTATTAGAACTAAAACCTACTGATAATGATTTTCGTAAGAAAACAATTTCGTATTTTCAAACAGCAGATTACTTGTTTAAAAATAATTTGCTGAAAGAAAACACTTCTAAAAAATAGAATTTAACAACTACTAATAACGTCTTTTATTAGTGTTACCTCCACCCTTCCAAGACGATTTTTTATTAGACGGTCTTCTTGAACGGTTTTGTTGTTGCTTTCGCTGTGGCTTTTGTATTTTACTAAAATCTTCGGTAGTTTCAAAGCCTTCAATTTCGGAATAAGGAAGTTTCTCTTGAAGCAGTTTTTCGATATCTCGCAAGTAAGCAGTTTCTTCTGCACAAACCAAAGAAATAGCTTCTCCATTAGCACCAGCACGACCTGTTCTACCAATACGATGTACATAATCTTCTGGAATATTAGGCAATTCAAAGTTTACTACATGAGGAAGCAAAGGAATATCCAAACCACGAGCAGCAATATCTGTTGCTACCATAATACGAATGCTTCCATCTTTAAATCCTGCTAGAGCTTTTGTTCTTGCGCCTTGGCTTTTATTACCATGTATTGCTGCTGCAGAAATACCTTTTTCTATTAATTTTTTGGTCAAACGGTTCGCACCATGTTTTGTTCTTGTAAATACAAGTGCTTGCTGCCAATCGCCATCAGTTATTAGCTGTATAAGTAAGTAGGTTTTTTTGTTTTTATCAACACGGACTATACGTTGTTTTATTTTGTCAACAGTTGTATTCTCTGGCGTTACTGCTACTTGCACAGGATTACTCAAAAACGATTGTGCCAATGCTTTTATATCTTTAGAAAATGTTGCCGAAAACAATAAATTTTGTCTTTCTTTGGGTAATGCTGCTACTATTTTTCTAATATCACGAAGAAAACCCATATCAAGCATACGGTCTGCCTCATCAAGTACTAGAAACTCAATGTTTTTAAGCGAAAACGCTTCTTGACTATGCAAATCAAGCAGTCTTCCTGGTGTTGCTACTATTATATCTACCCCTTGACGCAGCTGGCGAACTTGTGGTTTTTGGTTTACCCCTCCAAAAATAACTACCGAGCGGATGTTTAAATATTCGCTATATTCCTGTAAGTTATCATAAATCTGCGCAGCAAGTTCACGCGTAGGCGTTACAATTAATGCTCTTGGCTTATGCTTGTCTTTTGGGTTTTTATTTTCATCTAATAAATGTAGGATAGGCAGTGTAAATCCTGCTGTTTTTCCTGTTCCTGTTTGTGCTGATGCTAATACATCGCGCCCTTCAAGTATTTTTGGGATTGCTTGTTCTTGTATTGGTGATGCTTTCTCATAGCCTTTTTTAGCTACGGCACGTAATATATTTTTTGATAATCCTAATGATTCAAATTTCATAAATGATGGTTTGTTTCCTTTAAATTATTAATCAAAGGAAAAATTAATTAATGAAGTTAGTATTTTTTAACTTCTTGTTTTTTTATACTGTTATAAGGCTGCTTTAAATTGTTCTAAGAAACGTTTGTCGTTTTCAAAAAACATACGAATATCGCCTATTTGATAAAGTAACATAGCGATACGTTCTATACCCATTCCAAAGGCAAAGCCACTATATTCTTCTGGGTCTATGTTCATGTTTTTCAATACATTTGGATCTACCATACCACAGCCCATAATCTCTAACCAACCTGTACCTTTGGTTATTTTGTAATCAGTTTCTGTCTCTAATCCCCAATATACATCTACTTCGGCACTTGGCTCTGTAAATGGAAAGTAAGAAGGTCTAAGACGTATCTCTGATTTTCCAAAAAGCTCTTTGGTAAAATATTGTATGGTTTGTTTTAAATCTGCAAACGAAACATCTTTGGCAATATACAAGCCTTCTACTTGGTGGAATATGCAATGTGCACGTGCCGAAATATCTTCATTACGATACACACGCCCTGGAGAAATGGTACGTATAGGCGGTTTGTTATTTTCCATAAAGCGCGTTTGCACCGATGAGGTATGCGTACGCAACAAAATATCAGGGTTTTGCTGTATGAAAAAAGTATCTTGCATATCACGTGCTGGATGATGCTCTGGTAAGTTCAAGGCGGTAAAATTATGCCAATCATCTTCTATTTCTGGTCCTTCGGAAACTGTAAAGCCAATACGTGCAAAAATATCAATAATTTGGTTTTTTACTAATGATATTGGGTGTCTTGCTCCTAACTCTAATGCTGCAGCAGGACGCGTGAGGTCTCCAAATTTACCTTGCTGTTCTTCATGGTTTGCTAGCTCCTCTTTGAGTACTTCTACTTTGTGTTGTGTAGTGTTTTTTAGCGTATTTATAGCTTGTCCTAAGTCTTTTCTTAATTCTGCTTTTACGGTTTTAAACTCACCAAAAAGATCGTTTAACAAACCTTTTTTACCTAAATATTTTATACGAAAAGCCTCTACTTCTTCTTGGGAAGTGGCTCTAAACTGATTTACTTCTTCTAGTAATTTTGATATCTTATCTTTCATGATTCTTCGTTATGAAGGGGCAAATTTAAGGCTTTATATCGAGAAGGACAAACTAAACGA
>CAYPAK010000101.1:0-2972 GCA_964408665.1 uncultured Flavobacteriaceae bacterium
TTATCATCATGACAGAATCTTTAGAAACATATTTTAAACAATTTAGAGCTAATATTATAGGTATTAATCAAACTTTTGAAACCCCTTTTGGCACTAAAAAAATAATTTATACCGACTGGACTGCTAGCGGTAGAAACTATAAAAGTATAGAAGATAATCTTCGTGATAACTTCTCCCCTTTTATAGGTAATACACATACCGAAACATCGGTCACAGGAACCGCTATGACTATGGCATACCATAAAGCAAGAGACATCATAAAAAAGCATGTAAATGCTCAAGAAAATGATGTACTCATTACTACGGGAACTGGTATGACTGGTGCTATTAATAAATTTCAGCGTATTCTTGGCTTAAAAGTAAGCGATAATCTAAAAGAATACACTTCTATTCCTGACGCTCTAAAACCGATAGTTTTTATATCACATATGGAACATCATTCTAATCATACCTCTTGGTTAGAAACTATTGCTGATGTAGTTATTATCCCTTGGGATGAAAACGGTTTAGTTTGCCTTAAAGCATTTAAAAAACTATTAGAAAAACACAAAGACAGAGCCTACAAAATAGCTTCTATAACCGCTTGCTCTAATGTAACAGGTATTCAACCTCAATATTATGAAGTAGCTAAACTTATACACCAATATAATGGACTTTGCTTTGTAGATTTTGCTTGCTCTGCCCCTTATGTAACAATAGATATGCATCCCGAAGATAAAGAGGCATACCTAGATGCTATATTATTTTCTCCGCACAAATTTCTTGGAGGACCGGGAACAAATGGTGTGCTTATATTTAATAAAAAATTATACAATAATAATACGCCAGATTGTCCTGGAGGCGGAACAGTAACTTATACAAACCCTTGGGGAGTTCATGATTTTATAGAAGATATAGAACTTCGTGAAGATGGTGGGACGCCTGGTTTTTTGCAAACCATAAAAACGGCTCTTGCCATTCAGCTAAAAGAAAAAATGGGGGTTGAAAATATTCAAAATAGAGAACACGAATTAATCAAACTTGTATTTAATAAACTAAGTAACCTTGATAATCTTCACATTTTAGCCAAGAAACATCAAAATAGATTGGGTGTATTCTCCTTTTATATTGATAATTTACACTTTAATCTTGCTGTAAAAATACTTAACGACCGTTTTGGCATACAAACGCGTGGAGGCTGTTCTTGTGCAGGAACTTACGGACATTTTTTATTAAATATTGACAATAAAACATCCGAAGAAATAGAAAAAGAGGTTTTAGAAGGCGAGTTATTTAACAGACCAGGTTGGATACGAATGTCTATACACCCAACGAGTACTGATGAAGAAATAGCATTTGTATGCGACAGCATTATTGCACTAAGCAAAAACCATAAAGAATGGGCTAAAGCATATAGCTATGATAGTAAAACTAATGAATATTTACACGAAAAAGAACAGCATTGGATAAAAAACAACGTAAACAGCTGGTTTAAAAACTAAAAATAATGAATGAACAAGAAATAGCAGCATTAAAAGAATTATTAAAACAAAAACAACAAATCGTTATTGTACCACATCGTAATCCTGATGGAGATGCTTTGGGCTCAACTTTAGCTTTATATCAATTTTTAAAGCAGGAAGAATTACATCAAGTACATTTAATTTCGCCCAACAACTATCCTGAGTTTTTACAATGGATGCCCTATCAAGAAGAAATAATTCAATTTCATAAAGATACTGAAAAAGCAAAAGTATTAATTAAAGAAGCTACACTTATTTTTACTTTAGATTTTAATAATTTAAGCCGTGTAGGTCACGATATGCAATATGCTTTGCAAGGCAATAAAAAGGCTACATTTATAATGATAGACCATCATCAAGAACCTGCTAATTATGCCAAATATACGTATTCCGACACTAGCATTGGCTCTACTTGTCAACTACTTTATATGTGGCTTAATCAACTAGGTGAAACTAGCAAAATCACCAAAGACATGGCTACGTGTTTGTATACAGGAATTGTAACTGACTCTGGCTCTTTTCGTTTTCCTAGCACTAGTAGTCTTACGCATCAAATTGTAGCAAACTTAATAGATTTAGGTATTGACAATGCTGCAATTCACAACGCTATCTATGACCAAAATAGCGAAGATAGATTACGTTTACAAGGAGTTGCACTGCAAAATTTAAAAGTACTCCCTGAGTACAAAACAGCATACATCACGCTTTCTGAAGCGGAGTTAAAGGCTAATAACTTTAAAAAAGGCGATACCGAAGGATTCGTGAATTTTGGACTTTCTGTCAAAGGCATTATTTTTGCAGCTATTTTCATAGAAAATAAAGATGATGGTATTATTAAAATTTCCTTACGTTCTAAAGGAGACTTTAATGTAAACGAATTTTCAAGGGCTCACTTTCAAGGTGGTGGGCATAATAATGCTGCAGGAGGAAAATCTGATTTATCATTAGACGAAACAGCAAAAAATTTCGTTAAATTATTAGCTGATTATAAAGAACAATTAACACAATGAAAAAAATACTACTTTTAATTAATTTAACATTGCTTATTACAGCTTGCAAAACACCAGAATTACGCCAGCCCATAAATAAAAAAAGGCAATACACTTCTGAGAAGCAAGATGATTCCTACAAAAAAACAATGGCAAAAGAGCAGGCCTTATTTAAAAAAATACGTGAGAAAAACACGCAAAAAAAATTTATAAATTCTGGTAATGGCTTTTGGTATTATTATATTAGCAAAAACGATAAGCAAGATGCTCCAACTGCAAAATATAGTAATAAAGTAAACTTTAGATACGAAGTTTATGGCATAAATGGTGATACTATTTACACCGAAAAAGAACTTGGAAAACGCATCTATTACGTAGACCAACAAGCTATAATGCCTGGGCTAAAAGATGCCTTAAAAATTTTAAAAGAAGGAGAAACAGCGCAGTTTTTCTTTCCAAGTTTCAAAGCTTACGGTGTTCA
>CAYPAK010000101.1:3072-6631 GCA_964408665.1 uncultured Flavobacteriaceae bacterium
TATGACAAAGCACCAATAACTGTAGCAAACTTTGTAAGTCTTGCCGAAGGGAACAACCCTGCAGTTGCTGAAAAATATAAAGGAAAACCTTTTTATGATGGTTTAACATTTCACCGTGTAATTACCAAAGCAAATGGTGACAAACAAGACTTTATGATTCAAGGAGGAGACCCTCTAGGAACTGGAGCTGGTGACCCTGGATACAAATTTAAAGATGAAGTAAATAACGGTTATGTATTTGACAAAGCAGGAATTCTTGCTATGGCAAACTCTGGACCTAATACCAACGGAAGTCAGTTTTTTATAACTGTAGCTCCAACTACTTGGCTTAACAACAGACACACTATTTTTGGAGAAACTGTAGATGATGCTAGCCTTGCAAACGTAAATTTAATTCGCAAAAACGATACTATTCAAAAAGTTACTATTGTAAGAAAAGGAAAAGATGCTAAAAGCTTTGATGCTGTAAAAACTTTTTCTGATTACCTAAAAAACAAAGGTGCCGAAAAAGCAAAACAAGAAGCAGCATTTAAAACCAATTATTTAGATAAAAAAGCACAAGCTAAAACGCTAGCATCTGGCTTGAAAATATATACCCAAAAAGAAGGTCAAGGCGCTATTTGTAAAGATGGTCAGCAAGTAAAAGTACATTATACGCTTTTCTTAGAAAATGGTAAAAAAATAGATTCTTCGGTAGATAGAGGGCAGCCATTTCCATTTACTTTAGGTAAAACTAGCTTAATACCTGGTTGGGTTGAAGGTGTAAAAAATATGAAAGTAGGCGAAAAAGCATTACTATTTATTCCATCTCATTTAGGTTATGGATCAAGAGGTGCTGGAGGAGCAATCCCTCCAAATAGTGATCTTGTATTTGAAATTCAAGTATTAGAAGCTAAATAAATGATTTATTCTCAAGAAGATAATTATAAAGTATATCAAATACAAAAAAAAGATATCAAGAGCTTATCCGTTTTTAAACACAGTTTTTTAACGGATAAGTATCATCTTATCTTTGATTTATCTTTATTGCGTAAGGTTAGTGCAGAATTACTAGCTTACCTTACTGAATTATCTCAAGAAATAAAACCCGAACGCTCCTTTATAATTGTAATCCCTGATAGCGATGCCGATGATTATGATGAAAATTTCGTTGTTGTCCCTACATTTGAAGAAGCATTAGATGTACTAGAACTAGAAGCCATAGAACGTGAATTAGGCTTTTAATCCAAATTAAATCAAACATAATGAAACTAACTATTTTAGGTTGCTATTCTGCTACTCCTAGAGATAATGCACACCCTACGTCTCAATTTTTGGAGGTAAAAGGCAGGCATTTTTTGATAGATTGTGGAGAAGGTACACAAATGCAATTACGCAAGTACAAACTCAAGTTTACTAAAATAAATCATGTATTCATTTCGCATCTTCATGGTGATCATTTCTACGGATTAATTGGTTTTTTAAGTACATTAGGCATACTTGGCAGACAAAAAGATTTGCATGTTTACGGTCCAAAAGGACTCAAAGAAATCATTACACTTCAATTAAGACTTACGAACTCGTATAATGAATATCATATTGTTTTTCATGAGCTTATATCAAAGAAAAGTGAACTTATTTTTGAGGACAATAAAGTAGCGGTATATACCATTCCATTAAAACATCGCGTATATACTAATGGCTATTTATTCAAAGAAAAAATAGGCGAACGCAAACTAGAAATAAGCAAAACAGCAGCATACAAAGAAATAGAAGTTTGTGATTATCAAAACCTAAAGAACGGTAAAGATTTTATATTAGAAGATGGTACTATTATTGCCAACGAGCTACTTACCTCCGCTCCTAGCAAACCAAAATCGTACGCTTTTTGCTCTGACACCAAATACAAAGAAGATATTACTGAAATCATAAAAAATGTAGATATGCTTTATCACGAATCTACATTTTTAGAAGATAATGCCGATTTGGCTAAAAAAACAATGCATAGTACCGCTTTAGAAGCTGCAAAAATTGCAAAAATGGCTGAAGTAAAAATGCTTATTTTAGGGCATTATTCCAGCCGATATAAAAACTTAAAACTATTTAAACAAGAAGCTGAAACTGTTTTTGAAAACAGTGTGCTTGGAGAAGAAGGTGTTTGCTACGAAATATAAAAAATGGAAAAAGATTTAAGTAATTATCGTGAAGTTTATAAAAAAGGAAGACTTTTAGAAAGTGAAATTCAGCAAAACCCTATGGAACAATTTCGGAATTGGTTCTTAGAGGCAGAACAAGACAACAGCGTTCACGAAGCAAATGCAATGACCTTAACTACTATTGGCACAGATGGATTCCCTAAAGGACGTGTAGTTTTATTAAAACGATTTACTTGGGAGGGTTTTATTTTTTATACCAACTATAATAGCGAAAAAGGAAAAGCTATTGCTGCAAATCCTAATGTATCAATTAGTTTCTTTTGGCCAGCTATGGAACGCCAAATCATTATAAAAGGAATAGCAGAAAAACTATCAAAAAACTTATCTGACGGTTATTTTGAATCACGACCTGATGGCAGTAAAATAGGTGCTTGGGCATCAAATCAAAGTGAAGAAATAGCAAGTAAAGAACTGCTAGATAAGCAGCTAGAAACTATGGAAAAACGCTTTAAAAACAAAGAAATACCTAGACCAAAACATTGGGGAGGATATCTTATAAAACCTATAAGTATTGAGTTTTGGCAAGGAAGACCTAACCGTATGCACGATAGAATTTTGTACTCTTTAACTCCTGATTTTGATTGGAAAATCAGCCGTTTACAGCCTTAAATGACAATACGAACTACATTAAAGAAAAATATAAGCAATATCAGTTTGCTAAAAAAACAGTTGCTTAACTGGGGAAACAAACAAACTATTTGTTTGGCTTTAGATAGTAATAATCATAATGAGCAGCACTCCTCTTTTGATTTTTTGCTTGCCGTAAATGCCGCGTCTGAATTAAAATTAAACGAAAGCAAAAACGCTTTTGAAAAGTTAGAAAGCTATTATAGTAAAACTAATGATTATATTTTTGGCGTGCTTAGCTATGATTTAAAAAATGATATTGAAGTTTTAAATTCTTCTAATTTTGATGGCTTGCAGTTTCCTGAACTTTATTTTTTTCAAGCAGCAAAAATATTTATCATAAAAGATAATGAATTAACTATTCAATATCTAAACTCATTCGCCCAAGAAATAAGCACGGATTATAAGGAAATTTTAGCAACAACTATAACTGATATTTCTAAACAAAAAGCTATCCAACTACAAGAACGTATTGCTAAAAAAGACTATTTAGAAACTGTACGTAAAATACAACAAAAAATACAGCAAGGCGAATTATATGAAATGAATTTTTGTCAAGAATTTTATGCCGAAAACACTACTATAAACCCTTTGTACACTTATAGTAAATTAAATGCCATCTCTAAAGCACCTTTTGCTGCCTATTTTAAAGAAAATAGTAATTATATACTAGGCAGTTCTCCTGAACGCTTTATAAAGAAAACAGGAAGCAAACTCCTCTCCCAGCCTATAAAAGG
>CAYPAK010000102.1:0-6567 GCA_964408665.1 uncultured Flavobacteriaceae bacterium
CTAAATTAACATGTAACTTTGCACTATTAATTATAGCCTAAAAGTAACAGCAATTTGGAAGAACGATTAAAAAATTTACCAGAAGACGCCAAGGAAAAATATAAAGAAAATAAGCGTTTTTTCTCCATTCTTAAAAAACGAAGAATAAAACGCTTAGATTTACTCGTTCAAGAAATTCACGATAAGGTGTTTGAACGTACTGATTGTTTAACTTGTGGTAACTGTTGCAAAACTACAAGCCCAATATTTACCGAAAAAGATATAAAGCGTATTGCTAAACATCTTCGTATGAAAGAACATGCGTTTATTGATTTTTACCTGCACCGTGACGAAGATGATTTTTGGATACTTAACGAAGCGCCTTGCGCCTTTTTAGACCTAAATGACAATATGTGTACTATCTATGATGTGCGTCCCAAAGCCTGCGAAGGCTATCCACATACCGATAGAAAAAAGTTTATACAGATTACAGATTTAACACTTAATAATATCAGTATTTGCCCAGCGGTTTACGATATTGTAGAAGAGCTAAAAACGAAGTTTTAAACGAATTAATCTTAACCTTTTTTTATAAAAAAAATTAAGAGGAACTAAAATTTATTTAAGACGAGATTGCTGTCTAATAAAAAATAACTAGCCTATCTGCTTTCTCTTATCTCTTAAAGCGAAGCGGTCTTATGTCTTTTGTCAAATAATCTAACTACTTATTCCAGCCAGTTTTTAAAACTCTTTACACTTTCTCTAGCTACAATTACTTGCGCTTCGCTGTAATTATGCAGTTTGAGTTCCAAACGACTATTACTGTATGATATAATGTCTTTTATACTCGTAATATTTACAAAAAAACCTCTATTTACCTTAAAAAATTGCTTGGGGTTTAGTATGTTTTCAAGTTCACTCAAAGTATAATCTACAAGGTAACTTCTGTTTGCCGAAGTGTGCGCATAGCTGGCTTTATTTTGACTATAAAAGCAAACAATATCACTGGTGTTAATGAGCTTTAAATGTTGACCTATTTTTATAGTGAACCGAGATTTATATTGTTTTTTCTCGTTGTTTCCTAAAATATTTTTAAGCTGTTCAATATTTACATTGATATGAGTTGCTGATGTTCCTGCAAATGATTTGTATTTTACTATTGCTTTGTCTAAATCATCTTCATCTATTGGTTTTAGTAAGTAATCAATACTTTTTAATGAAAATGCCTTCAAAGCATACTCATCATAAGCTGTAGTAAAAATAATATTACTTTTTACATTTACATGCTCAAATATCTCAAAAGACAAACCGTCAGAAAGCTGAATATCTAGGAAAATAAGCTCAGGATGCTCGTTGTTATTAAACCAATTTACAGCTTCTTCTACACTGTGTAAGGCTTGAATTACATTTATATTTTTATCTTCAAGCATTCGTGTGAGCCTTCTTGCAGCGGGTTTTTCATCTTCTATAATTACTACTTTCATAAATCGGATTTATTAAAAATTATCATCATTCATAAGTGCAGCTACCTTGCGTTCTTCCCAAGCTTTTCCAAAGTATTTTCCTTTATAAAATATTTTGAAAGCTTTTATCAATATACCAAGTCCCCAACCAGCAGCAGGATAGAGAAACCATTTATGTTCCCAGTTATTTTGGTAGTTAATTACAGCAAGAAATGAAATCACAGCAATATACATAAATAGACTTCCGTAAAAACCTTTTATCTCTTTTGCTTTTTGTTGTGCTCTTGCTAATTTTTCTTCGTGTTGTATTGTTTTATTTTTCATAATTGGTGTTGTTTTTGTAAGTAGCGGCAAGCTAACTATAAATTTTTCTGCTGTTTCTGTTATGTGTACTTCCTGTTCTGTAAGGAGTCTGTAGCGTTCTACTATGTTTTGTAGGCCTACTTTAGTACTTTTTTTATAGACTTCTTTGGGTTTTAATAGGTTTGAAATTTCAATGCGTTCATTAGTGATGTGTATGGTTATTTCTAATGGGTTTGTTTCATTTACCTTGTTGTGCTTTACAGCATTTTCAAGTAATAATTGCAATGATAAAGGTACTATTTTTAACTCTTCGTTAGTGCTATTATTTGTTATGGTATAGCTTAATCCGTCTTCAAAACGTAGTTTTAACAAGGTGAGGTAAGACTCGGCAAAGTCAAGCTCTTCTTGTAGTGGTACAAGCGCTTTGTCTCGTTGTTCTAGCACATAACGATATACTTTAGACATTTTGCTAGTAAACCGCTGCGCTTGCCTTGGATTTTCATCTATTAATGATGATAATACATTCAAACTATTAAACAAAAAATGAGGGTCTATTTGATTTTTTAAGCTTTCATATTTTGCTGTTTGATTTTCTGCTTTAAATTTGTGTGTATCTATTCGTTTTTCAGTAAGTGCCTTGAAGAAATAAATAAGATGTGCTAAAACCGTACCTATTAGGGTAAAAATAAAGCTTATTTTATAATATTGGGTAGCACCTTTATCATGAAAAATAGCATTCATTGGCATACCATAACCAAAACTTAATACAATAATGCGAAGTAGTACAACGATAATCATTGTTATAACTAGTGAACCAACAATACCAACTATTAGTGTCTTATTGGGGCTTTTTTTCCAAGAGAAATAGTTAGTTATAAAATATTGATAGAAAAAATGCTGCGAGTAGGAAATGGAAAAAGTATAAAGCTGCATCCACAGAAAAGAAGTAGCACCTTCTTGGTCAAAAACATGTGTGCTTAGGTTTCCATAGGATATAAAGCGTTCTATCAAAAAAATGACTGTTCCTAGTGCTAAGGCTATTTTGAAGTTACTTGTTATTTTCATTAGTAATGTATTATTGTTGCAAAATACTAAAAGAATTCGGATTTTTATAGTTTTAATGTCATTTCAATGTCATTAGCTGTAATACTAAACGTACAATCATCCCAAGTTGGTGGTCCCATTGTGCCTCTGGCATTATTAGAAAACGCATATTGTTCTGTGGGCATACCGTAGCTGTTTTTGTCAAGTTGCTTATTGCTGTTAGCATCGTGATAGCAAGAGATAGCGTAAGTACCGGGTTTTATATTTTCAAAAATAACCGTTGCTTTATTATCTTGAATAGTTGCTGTTTGTACGAGTAGCTTTTCTGTTAAAAAATGTGCTTTATTATCGTATAAAGCAATTTTTAAATTTCCTGTATTGTTTTTAAAACCAGTTACGGTTATTTTTATGCTTTTCCCTAGATTTACTTCATCGTTGCAAAGGTTTTTTATATGATAAAGTACGCGTTCTTTTCCCCAAGAAGGCATATATTTTCCTTTTGTTTTTTTGTTGAATAATGGTAGAATAGTCTTGTATTTTGGGCAATATTTAGATAAATCTTTATTAAAAAATTTGTCGTAACCCAACTGAAAACCAAGTTGCCCGCTTAATGCCCTAGGGTTTAAGCTGTCTAAAGCTACAGCATTAGTATAAATTGCTGTGGTAATAGCCGAATATTTTTGCCCATTAGTCATTGGGTCAAAAGCTATTTGAGCTGTATAAAATAGTCCTTTTAAAGCTAAAATTTCACTATTATTACTTGATATTTCTTCGGCTTGCTTTAGGTATTTTTCAGCTTTTGCAATGTATAAATCTACTTTGCTTTTTTCTTTAGTTTGAAAACTTGCTTGCACATTGGCATAGGCCACGTAGTAGGAGGGAAGCCAACTGTCGTTTGTAGTTTGTGCTATGCGTTCAAAAAGATTGGAAGCTGCCGCTAGTTTGTTTTGCTTTAGCAAAGTTAAACCGTTTTGCATTGCTTTGTCATAGTTACTTTGTGCTGTTAGCGATAGACTAATTAACAAAGCGAAAATAAATACTAATTTTTTCATGATTTCTCTATTTAATGATTAATTACACTGCAAATATGCGATACGTGTGGCTATCATTAAAAAAGAAACTACCGAACTGTAGTAATTCTAGGATGAATTGTATTAGTGTGCTAAACTTTTAAAATATTTAATAAAAGTTTCGCGTTGTGCTTTACTCATTTTGGCTTCGCTATGCATCATAACATACGGTGTCATAGGCATTTCACCTTCTTCAACTTCTTCTATGATTTCTTCTATTTTTTTGGCTTTGCGCTTTTCAGAAAAACTGCCCCATTCTGAGAAGTTAACTTCCTCTCTAGCTTCATCTATATGATGTTTCAAAAACCAAGAAACAGGAGCTACATTGCTGTACCAAGGGTATTTTGATTCGTTAGAATGGCAGTCGTAACACGATGCTTTAAGTAATTGTGTTATGTCCTTGCTAGGTTTGTTAATACTGATAAAATCAAGTTCCTTTGCTGCTTGCGGATTAGTTTTGTCTATTCTAAAGGCTTGTATTGCTATAAATACAACAAGTAAAATTTTTATTATTTTTGATTTCATAAGTTATTCTTTTAGTGTTAATATGCTAAAGTCTAATTGTAATGGCTCTAAATTTTCAGCAAGCAATTTAATTAATTTTTTACCGATAAGACTATAAAATATACTAAAATTTTGGTTTCGTTCTTGTAAACTTCCGTTAGGGAATAACACGTCTTTTAGTTCTTCTGCTTTGCTTACTGTTGTTTTTAAGCGTTTTTTTTCGGCTTTGTAGTAGCGCTTTTCTAGCTTTTTTAAGCTGTTAAGCTGTCGAGTTTTTTCGGCGCTTACTGCTCCAGCAAATGATTTATCTGTACTATTAATTGCTTTTTCTAAGGAATCAAATTGTTTGGATAGCGTAGCTTGTAGTTGATTGAAATCAATACAGTTTGAACTATATTCTTTAACTTTTTTATTAATTAATGTGTCTTTGTTCAAAAATAATTCCTGTTTTGTTATACCTAATTTTTCAAGTTGCCTGCTTTGTTTTTTTGTAATGATTAAAGCAGTATTTCGTAATAAATAAATAGGAAAAACAACCTTGTTAGCTTCAAAATAGGTTTTTAGCTCTAGCCAATAAGCCAATTCACCACCACCGCCAATATAGCAGAGATTAGGCAAAATCACTTCTTGATATAGTGGGCGCATCAATACATTAGGCGAAAAATATTCAGGATGATTCGCCAATTCATCAAGAATTTCTGCTTGACTAAATACTAAATTTGTGTTGTTTATATAATATTGTTCATTTTTATAAATAATGCGTTCACGTAAATTATCCTGAAGGTAAAAAAGATTGATTTCTCTAGGATTTACTTGTATTTTATAGTTTTTTTCTAATGTATTAATTGTTTTGCTTACTGCATTAAAACAAGTTTGATGAACTAATTCATTTTTAATATAAGGGCTAAAAATTTCTTTTAAAGCTTTATTGTCAGCATCAAAAATAACCAATCCGTAGTCTTTAAAAAGCGCATTGGCAAGATATAAAGTTGCTTTAGCTAAGGTTTTATGTTCAAGATAACTTGCTTTAAATAAAGCTAAAAGTTCGTTGTCAAAATCAGTAGTGCCAAGTATTTTTTTAAATTCATTAAACGCTTTATCCAGACCTTCTGTCGAAAGTTTACCAACAGCACCTTGCGCTTTTTTCTCCCATTTTATTTGATGGTTTTTAGAATTAAAATATTGAATTTCTTCAAAATCGTGGTCTTCGCTTGCCATCCAATAAATAGGGACAAAATTAGTATTAGGAAATGCTTCTTTAAGTTGTTTACTAAGATTTATGGCGCTTATTATTTTGTACAAAAAATATAAAGGCCCCGAAAACAAATTAAGCTGATGCCCAGTAGTTATAGTAAATGTGTTTTGAGATAAGAGTAACTCAATATTACTTTTTACAAGTGTTGTAGTGTTTATATCGTTATATTGTTTTTTTAACGTAGTAACTAAGACTTCACGATGTGAACTACTAAGGTTTTGCTTTTTTTTGGCTGTGATTTGCTTTTTAAATCCAGCCAAATCAGGATAATTCCCTAGAAAAGGTTTTAGTTTTTCAGCATTAGCAATATAATCCAAAACGGTATTAGAAAATGCTTGCGTATCTTGGTATGATATACTATTTTTAAGCATTAAACACGTTGAAATAAAGTGTAAATATATTTTCTATTTTCGCCACTTGGCATAGTGTAATCGTAGTCAAAATGTGTTAAAAGTTCAAAACCATCCCCTAATTTTTCACTAAGCATTGTAGCATTATAACGTTTTACAGGAAGACCACTACAAATAGTAGCACCTTGAAGGTTAAAAGTGGCAAGTATCACAAAACCTTTAGCTTTTACTTTATTTTTTAATAAATTAAAATAAGTGTCTTGGTCTTTTTCGGCTGTAAAAAAATGCAAAACAGCGCGATCATTCCAAAGGTCTAGTTGTGGTAAATCATTTAATAAGCTAGGATTAGTTAAGTCATCAACTAGCCATTGTATATTAGTTGCTTTTTCGCCTAAACGTACTTTTATTTTGTTTAATGCACAACTGCTTATATCATTAGCAATAATATTAGTATAGTCTTTTGCTACTAAAGAATCTATAAGCGTAGAAGCGCCTATCCCTGCATTGAATAAAGTAGCATCTTTTGCTAACTCGCATTTTTCAATAAGTTCAAGACTGGGTTTAGATGCTACTTCATACCATCCTAATTTTGTAATATC
>CAYPAK010000103.1:0-6428 GCA_964408665.1 uncultured Flavobacteriaceae bacterium
ATTAATCTAAATAACCCATTTCTTGCATCCATTCATCATTAAACATCTTGCCTATATAGCGCGTTCCGTGATCGTGAAAAAGCACTACAACTACATCGTCTTTAGTGAAATTAGCTTTAAGCTGTAATAAACCTTTTATAGCAGAACCTGCAGAATTTCCTAAAAACAAGCCTTCTTCTTTGGCTAGTTTACGTTGGTAAACCGCTGCATCTTTATCGGTTACTTTTTCAAAACCATCTATAATATCAAAATTTACATTTTTAGGCAACATATCTTCGCCTATCCCTTCGGTAACATACGGATATATTTCTGTTTCATCAAAAATACCTGTTTCGTGGTATTTTTTGAATACCGATCCATAGGTATCTATTCCCCAAACCTTAATGTTGGGGTTTTGCTCTTTGAGGTATTTCCCTACTCCGCTAATAGTTCCTCCTGTGCCTACTCCTACTACAAAATGGGTAATTTTACCATCAGTTTGTTGCCATATTTCGGGCCCTGTAGTTTCGTAATGCGCTAAGGCATTAGCAGGATTATCATATTGGTTTACATACCACGAATTTGGTGTTTCTGCTGCTAAACGCTTAGATACAGAATAGTACGAGCGTGGATCTTCAGGCTCTACTGCCGTAGGACAAATCACCACCTCTGCTCCTACACCTCGCAATATATCAGCTTTTTCTTTAGACTGTTTGTCTGCCATTACAAAGATACATTTGTAGCCTTTTACTATTGCAGCAAGTGCCAAACCCATTCCTGTATTTCCAGAAGTCCCTTCTATAATAGTCCCTCCTGGTTTTAAAACACCGTCTTTTTCGGCTGTTTCTATCATTTTTAACGCCATTCTGTCTTTGGTAGAATTCCCGGGGTTAAAAGTTTCCATTTTGGCTAAAACTAAAGCGTCTATATCTGCGGTAATTTTATTTAATTTTACCAAAGGTGTATTTCCTATTGTTTCTAAGATGTTTTCAGCGTAATTCATTATATATATTTTTAGTTTTATTCAAATTTAATTGCCTTTACAGGACTTATTTTTGCAATTACAATAGATGGTATTATTAATATAAGAATACATAATGCTAGCACACCAATATTTAATAAAAATATCGTACTTATATTAATACTTACAGGTACATAAGCTACATAATATGTCGCTGGATCTAGCTTTAATATTTTAAAATAATATTGCAAGCCAATAAGTGACAATGCTATAAAATTACCCCAAAGCATTCCTTTAGCAATAATATAAGCGGCATTATACAAAAATATTTTGCGAATACTCCAGTCTTTTGCACCTAAAGCCTTAAGCATCCCTATCATTTGGGTGCGTTCAAGTATTAAAACGAGTAAAGCAGTTATCATATTTATAGCAGAAACAAAAATCATAATGATAATAATCATAATTACATTAGTATCAAATAAGGCTAACCATTCAAAGATATCGGCATATTTTTCTTTTATAGTTTTGGCATTTAATGTAGCAAATGTTTCGCCATAAATAGCTTCTCCTGACTGGTCTATGTCTTTAAAGTCTTTTAATAAGACTTCAAAACCACCTACTTGGTTTTCGTTCCATTTATTAAGGCGCTGCACTTGCCTGATATCGCCAATTATATAAGCTTTATCAAAATCATCGAAAGCGGTTTTATAAATACCTACTGTGGTAAAATTACGCGCTTTACTATTGCCTTTTTCATCAAAAAAGAAGGTGTTAAACCTATCGCCAACACGAAGCCCTAAACGATTTGCTATCGTTTCGGATATAAGCATTTCTTTACTTTTCTTAGCTTCATTTAGATTTGGCAAACGTCCTTTTACCAAGTATGATTTAAACAAAGTCCAATCATAATCTGCTCCTACTCCTTTAAAAATAACGCCTTCAAAATCTTTGGCAGTTCGTATTATTCCTGCTTTGGTAGCGAAAATTTGTACATTTTTTACATTAGACACTTTGTTTTTATCAAAATGAGGATAGAAATCTTGATTTTTGCTTATAGGTTTTAATGTGATTTCAGAATTATTAGCATCAAAAGCTGTAATGATAACATGCCCTGAAAATGCCGAAACTTTCTCTCGGATACGCTCTTGCATGCCTTTGGTAATAGCTAGTGAAACCAACATCATAACCAATCCTAATGCCACTGCGGTAATCGCAATTTTTATTATTGGTTTAGAAACACTACTTTTATGCACTTTAGTAGCGGTAATCCGTTTTGCTATAAATAATTCGTAATTCAAGATAATAATGCAAAAAATTAAGGTCAAAAATACATATTTAGTTTTTCTTTTTCTACTTTTAATGAGTTTGATTTCCTGTGGGAACAAAAAAAATACAAAATTAGCCGAAAACAAGGCTGTAGCACAACAGCATATCATAACAGGAGCCAATCAAACAACAAGATATTTGCCTTTATTAAAAGGAAAAACCATTGCTGTAGTTGCTAATCAAACTTCTGTTATACAACGAAAAAACGGATTTACACATCTTGTAGATAGCTTATTGCAGCTTGATATAACTATCAAAACGGTATTTAGTCCAGAGCACGGTTTCCGTGGTAAAGCAGATGCGGGCGAGCACGTTGCAAACGGAAAAGATGCTAAAACTGGTCTCCCTTTAATTTCATTATACGGAAAAAACAAAAAACCGAGTAAGGAACAGCTAGCAGGAATTGATATCGTAGTTTTTGACATTCAAGATGTAGGCGTTCGTTTCTACACGTATATTTCTACTTTGCATTATGTAATGGAAGCCTGTTCAGCACAAAATATTCCTGTTATTGTACTGGATAGACCAAACCCAAATGGACATTATATTGATGGGCCTTTATTAGAAAAAGCAGAACAATCTTTTGTAGGCATGCATCCTGTACCTATAGTTTATGGTATGACTATTGGCGAATATGCGCAAATGATAAATGGTGAAAATTGGCTTAATACTACAAATAAATGCGATTTGACTGTAATTCCATTAAAAAACTACACACATAAAAGTAAGTATCATTTACCTATAAAGCCATCGCCTAATTTACCAAACAGCAAAGCCATAAACCTATACCCTAGCCTTTGCCTTTTTGAAGGCACAAAAGTGAGTTGTGGGCGCGGTACTGATATGCAATTTCAAATCTTTGGTGCGCCTTTTTTAGGGAAAAAAAAATACTCTTTTAGCTTTACACCAATGCCAAATGACGGTGCTAAATATCCTAAATTTAAAGGCGAACATTGTAATGGTTTAGATTTAAGAAAAACGAATTATTTAAATGAAATAAACCTTGATTATTTAATTAATACTTATAAAAACAGTAATGATAAAACTGTTTTTTTTAATAAATTCTTCACGCGATTAGCAGGAACAAAGAGCCTACAAAAACAAATTATAGCAGGAAAAAGTGCTCAAGAAATAAAAGCAAGTTGGCAAGGCGGCTTGGATAAATTCAAACAAATACGAGCTAAGTATTTATTGTATGATTAATCATTAAGATAAACCCAACCATTAATTAGATCATCGTTTATATTATTTAGTTTTAGCACGTAAAAATAAGTTCCTGTTGGTAGTTTGTTAGCATTAGTTGTATATCCATCCCAATCTGGAATTGTGTTATCTCCTTGATAAACTACAGTTCCATATCTATTAAATATTTTGATAGTAAAATTAGGAAAAGCAGTGCGAAGATTTAGTATTTCAAAACCGTCATTAAAACCATCATTATTAGGCGAAAACCCTTGCGGAATAGTAATAATATCGTGATAATCTAAAGGAGTTGGTGTAAAATACGATTGTATAAAAATAGGCAAGCCCCAATTGGGAGAGCCAGTTCCCAAAGGTATTGCGGCATGCTCATAATCGGCAAGAGTTCCCAATTCATCAGGGTTATTTATAACTGATAAAGCACCATAATTGTTACGTGTATGATAAATTTTACCATCGTAAGCTAATTGTAATGAGCCGCGCATTTGCACTTGATCGGTAACATCAGCTTGATAAATAATTTCTTTTGACGCTACGATATTATTACTGTACAAATCATACTGCGCTACAACACCTTCATCTACACGCACTAAATGTACACCTGGAATGTAGTCTGGTGTCATATAATCTAATTCTACATAGAGAAAACGTCCGTTAGGCGAAAATTCAACTCCATAAGGACTTGCTCCATCAACCTCCAAATCTAAACCATTAGAAACAACACCTGTGCTATTATCAAAATCATAAAGATATAGTTTACCTTCTTTGGCATAAGCTTGTGCTCTTGCATCATTAGCAACTGTAACACCATTAAAATCTGCCGTTTCATTAGCTGAAAAATGAGCAGCTGCTAGTTTATTTCCTTGTAAATTTAACTTAATATAACCACGCATATTGACTACATCGGTATTAAAAATAGGCACATTTATCAGTTCAATAAAAGGATCTATTTCGCTAATAACAGGATTTGATAAACCTGAATTAGTAAGCATATAGGCATAAAATTTATTTTCAAAATGCGTAATTATCCAATACCCTTGACCATCGGCAGTTAATGTTGCCGTTAACTTTTCTGAGGTAATGGGCAATATATTGGTGTTTTTTGTAGGAAGCAATACCGCTCCCAAACCATTATCTAATGACATATCTACAATAGAATAATTCAGTCCTTGTGCTAAATTATAGAAATAATCACTCGTATGCACCGTAAACACAAAATACTGATTTTCGTGCTGCGGATAAGGAATAACAATAGATGAGCAAGTACTAGATGCATTACCTAGTAAACCATTTCCATCTTGCATAACTTGATGGTTTTTATTATAAATAGTTGAACCATCAGTATAAAACAAGAGATTTCCATCAGCATCAGAAATGGTAGAGCAACCTTCAATAGTATTCATCACACCATCGGTTAATACTTCTGGAGTTCCTGTATTAAAATCTAAGCCTGCATTATTCCCAAAATACCAAATAGCAGTTTCTCGCTGTGCAAATAAGCAAGCGGCATGAATTATAACAATAAAAATTAAAGCCTTTTTCATAGCCCAAACTTACTAAAAATAAAGCAAATAACTTACCTTTTTAAAGCGAAATGCCCTCGCGCTTCTCTCCCATCAGATTGAATGGCGTGAAACCAATAGTCTGAAGCAGGAAGTGCAAGATTATTATAGGATCCATCCCAAGAACCTGTTGGATGCATTTGATAAACCAATTTACCGTACCTGTCATAGATGTAAATCCAATCTCTCGGTGGCATTATACCTTGAATGGGCTGCCAAGCATCATTATAGCTATCGTCATTAGGCGTAAAAAATGGTGGAAATATGGTTTTAACACTTATTTCAAATGTTTTTACTGTAAAACAACCTGTAGCATCTATTGTAGTACGAATATAAATAGTCTGCGGATTAGAAGCACTTAAAAACGGAAAAGCAATAGGACTAGTAGCACTTACAGCATTATCATAGCTCTCGTAATAGGTAATAGTAACACCTATTTGCCCATTGAGTAAATAACTGGTTTGATTGGTAAAATCAAAATAACCAATATCATCTATAGAATATTCTGAAATATTTAAAGCAACGGGAGTTACAGGCAAAGGCAATACAACTAAAGAAAAAGTTGTAGTTCTCCAACAGCCATTTGCATTGGTTACACGTGCTGTAATTGTTTGAGCTACACTTGTAAAAGCAGTTGGGTCAGCTATAAAATCTCCTGCTTGCGTATAAAATGTAGTAGTAACATTAGCTTGTCCATTTTCTATTTCAGTAGTTTTTTGTGTTAAATCATAGGTTGCAGTACCATCGCCATTATCACAAGACTCTAACGGCTCAGCAGGCATTGTTGCCGTAGGATAATCGGATACTAATATTTGAAATTCTACTACCGAATAGCAGTCTGGCGTTCCTACCTCTTCGGCTCTAGCCCAAAGGGTTTGAGGGTTTGATGTATTTATATAATTGTTTGGATTTAGTATTTGCCCTGCAGCAAGTCCTGCTTCTGCATCGGCAAGTGAACTATCATAATACGTTACTACTAAGTTAGTAGCACCGTTCATAACGGTTAAATCTTGAGAAGTTAAATCAAAGCTATCAAAGCCATCAAAAGGATCTTCGCAGTTCACTACAATTCCGGGGTTACCAAGTTGTGGTGATCGTACAGCAATATCAAACTCAGCAATATCAGAACAATCGGTCATGGTACTTTCTATACGAACATAAATAGTTTGTGGAGAGCTTGTATTTATATAAGTAGCTGGGTTTAGTATTGGATTTGTAGATAAGGTTGCATCAGTAACTGTTGTATAATAACTTACTGAAACACCAGTTTGCCCTGCTACTAAGGTAGCTTCATGCTGTGTAAGATCAAACTGCATAAAACCATCTTGATTTCCATCCGTATCGCATTGATTTAAATCAGGAATATCATGAGCTACTGGCGGATCTACTAATCGAGCAGT
>CAYPAK010000104.1:0-6426 GCA_964408665.1 uncultured Flavobacteriaceae bacterium
TTCTATATCTTTTGCGGCACGATAACTCCCCGCATCACTTACAAAGGTACGTGTTGCCATTTCGCCTAATTTATATTGAATAGCACCAAACTGTCCTATCGGTGTTTTAAACTGTTTGCGTTCATTAGCGTATTTTACACTTTCTGTAATCACACGTCTTGTAGCATCTAAACAAGCTGCTGCTAGTTTCACACGACCTACATTCAAGGCATTTAAAGCTATTTTAAAACCTTTATTGCGCTCCCAAAGCATATTTTCTACAGGCACTTTGGTATCACTAAAAAATACTTGTCTTGTAGATGATGATTTTATACCTAGTTTATCTTCTTCTTCACCTAAAGTAATTCCGTTTGGATTATTCTTATCATATTCTACAATAAAAGCAGTAATATTTTTGTCATCTTCTATACGTGCAAATACGGTAAAAATTTCAGCAAAACCTGCATTAGAAATCCACATTTTGGCACCATTAATTAAATAATGTTTGCCGTCTTCGCTAAGTCTTGCGGTTGTTTTTCCAGAATTGGCATCAGAACCTGCGGTAGGTTCTGTAAGACAATACGAACCAAATTTAGCTCCAGAAACTAAGTCTGGTAAGTATTTTTTGCGTTGTTCTTCTGTTCCATAAAGAAAAATAGGCATTACACTAATTCCTGTATGAGCGCCAAAGGCAGTTCCTAATGAACCTGTTGCTGCCGAAATATAATCGGTAACTAGCATTGTGGATACAAAACCCATTTGCATTCCGCCGTATGCTTCAGGAATAGCAACTCCTAGCAAGCCTAGCTCACCTGTTTTACGCATTAATTCTTCGGTTAATGCATAATCTTTCTTTTCAAAACGGTCTTTTTTAGGCCATACTTCGCGGTCTATAAAATCAGTAACCGCTTCTTTCATCATGAGTTGTTCTTCATTAAACTCTTCGCTTACAAAGATTTCTGCTACATCTTTAACTAAAAATTCTCCTCCTTTTATTGTTTCCATATTATTTAATCTAATAATTCATAAACGCCAGCAGCACCTTGCCCTGTACCTACGCACATAGTAACCACACCGTATTTGCCACCTCTGCGCTTTAATTCATTTAAAACTTGAACGGTAAGTTTAGAACCTGTGCACCCTAGTGGATGACCAAGTGCTATAGCACCTCCGTTTACATTTACTTTTTCTTTATCTAAACCTAACTCTTTAATTACAGCTAATGACTGTGAAGCAAAGGCTTCATTCAGTTCAAACAAATCAATATCTGCTATGCTTAATCCTGCTTTTTCTAATGCTTTAGGAATGGCTTTTACAGGACCAATACCCATAATGCGTGGCTCTACTCCTACTGCTGCATATGAAAGCATTTTTGCCATTGGTTTAACACCCAATTCTTTGACCATTTCTTCGCTCATAACTAGCACAAAAGAAGCGCCATCACTCATCTGTGATGAATTTCCTGCGGTTACACTTCCTTTATTAGCAAAAACAGGACGCAAACGTGCTAAAGCCTCTATGGTAGAACCTCTACGAGGTCCTTCATCGGTATCTACTGTGTATTTTTTTTCTTGACGTTTCCCGTTTTTATCAACATAGACTTGCGTTACTTCTATAGGCACAATATCATCTTTAAAAGTACCATTATCTATAGCTGCCAAAGCTCTTCTATGTGATTCTAATGCAAAGGCATCTTGATCTTCTCGAGACACGTTAAACTGTGTTGCTACGGCTTCGGCTGTAAGTCCCATTCCCCAATAATAATCTTCGTGACCTGCTTTGGCGGCTTTATAATTAGGTGTTGGTCTATATCCTCCCATTGGGATATAACTCATACTTTCTACACCTCCAGCAATAATACAATCTGCCATTCCGCTTTGTATTTTGGCTACTGCTGTAGCTATCGTTTCTAGTCCTGAGGCGCAATATCTGTTTACAGTTACTCCTGGTACGCTATCGGTATCTAAGCCCATAAGTGCTATCAATCGTCCTATGTTTAAGCCTTGCTCGGCTTCTGGCATAGCATTTCCTACTATTACGTCATCAATGCGTTCTTTGTCTAACTCAGGGACTTTACTCATTAAATATTGAATCGTCTCTGCTGCGAGTTCATCAGGTCTTTTGAATCTAAAAGTTCCTTTAGGCGCTTTACCTACTGCTGTTCTAAATCCTTTTACTATATATGCTGTTTTCATCTTTTCTTTGTTTAAAATTAATTAGGAATTAGTTACGTAATGGTTTACCTGTTTTCAATGTATGTTGAATACGCTCTAAGGTTTTCTTTTCGCCAAACAAACTCAAAATAGCTTCACGTTCTAACGCTAATAAATAATCTTCGCTTACTAATTGTGGCTCCGAAATATCTCCTCCAGCCATAATATAAGCTAGTTTATTGGCTACTTTTTTATCGTGTGCTGAGGCGTATCGTCCTTTTTCTAAGCTATCTGTTCCTACTAAAAACATTCCTAAGGCTTGTTGCCCCATAACTTTAACAAGTTGTGGTGTTGGCTGTGTATAACCATCTTCAAGCATCTGTATAGCATAACGCTTGGCAGTTGCTATTTGACGATTTTCATTAACCACAACGATATCTTTTCCTTTTTGGTAATATCCCATATCAAAAGCCTCTTCTGCCGATGTACTTACTTTTGCCATGGCAATATTGATAAAAGCATCACGCAAACGGTTTAGTTTTACATCATCTTTAACCCAAAGATCGGCTACACGTTTGGTCATTTCTTTTGACCCTGCACCTCCTGGTATTATTCCTACACCAAATTCTACTAATCCAGTATACGTTTCGGCAGCTGCAACAACTTTGTCTACGTGCATACTCATTTCTAAAGAACCTCCAAAAGTCATTCCTCTAGGGGTAATAAGTGTTGGCACTGATGAGTAACGCAAACGCATTACGGTATCTTGAAAATATTTAACACCAAAAGCCAGCTCATCATATTCTTGTTCTGCAGCAAGCATAAAAGCCATAGCTAGATTTGCTCCCACAGAGAAATGTTGCGCTTGGTTTCCTAAGATAACCGCTTCATATTCTTGCTCAGCAAGGTCTATCCCTTTATTAATAGCTTCTAGTACGCCACCACCTAAGGTGTTCATTTTAGATTGAAACTCTACATTAAGTACTCCATCACCAAGATGTTGAATACTTGCTTCTGAATTAGACCAAACTGTTTTAGCTTCTCGTATATTATCTAAAATAATAAAAGCATCTTGACCCGGTATTTTAGTGTATGTTGTTTGAGGAATATCGTAATAATATTTCGCCCCTTCTTTAACGGTATAAAAACTTTCTTTACCCGATGCAAGCATATCTTTTACCCATTGAGCAGGTTCATAACCTGCTTCTTGCATCATTTTAATTCCTTTTGCTACACCGATTGCATCCCAAATTTGAAATGGACCGTGCTGCCAGCCAAACCCTGCACGCATAGCATCATCTATACGGTATAATTCATCTGATATTTCTGGAATACGATTAGAAGCATAAGCAAACATTGCGGCAAATGTTTTTCTGTAAAATTCGCCTGCTTTATCTTTACCTTTAACTAATACTTTGAATCTATCTATAACTTTTTCTATAGCTTTAGTCATAGCCAAAGTAGGAAAATTCACTTTATTTTGACTTCTATATGTAATAGTTTTAAGATCTAATACTTTGATTTCTTTTTTGCCTGCTACAACTTCTTTTTTATAAAAACCTTGTTTTGTTTTAGTTCCTAATAATTTTTGTTCCATCATTTTAGTAATGAAATCAGGCAGCTTAAACGAATCTTGCATTTCGTCTTTAGGACAGTTATCATGCACACCATTTGCTGTATGTACTAAGGTATCTAAACCCACAACATCTACCGTTCTAAAAGTAGCAGACTTAGGACGACCAATAACAGGCCCTGTAAGTTTATCTACTTCTTCTACAGTAAGCCCGAGTTCTTGTACTACATGAAACAAGCTCATAATACCAAAAATACCGATACGATTTCCTATAAATGCAGGTGTATCTTTAGCTAAAACACTTGCTTTACCTAAGAATTTTTCGCCATACATCATTAAGAAATCGGTTACTTCTTGTTTACAGTTTGGACCAGGAACTACTTCAAATAATTTTAAATAACGTGGTGGATTAAAAAAGTGTGTTACCGCAAAATGTTCTTGAAAGTCTTCGCTTCGTCCTTTATTCATAAA
This sequence comes from uncultured Flavobacteriaceae bacterium, assembly GCA_964408665.1. Lineage (GTDB taxonomy): Bacteria > Bacteroidota > Bacteroidia > Flavobacteriales > Flavobacteriaceae > JALSVQ01. Next base: position 4,177 of record CAYPAK010000104.1, read on the forward strand.
CTGAATAGGAATACCTGAAGTATTAGAGGTAACTAAACTGCCTTTTTTTCGGTGTTTTTCAATCTTTTCAAAAACGGATTGCTTGATGTCTAAACGCTCTACAACTACTTCTATAACCCAATCTGCATCAGCAATTTTTGCCATATCATCATCAAGGTTTCCTGTGCTAATACGTGAAGCAAATTTCTTACTATAAATAGGAGAAGGTTTTGATTTTAGTGCATTTTGTAAATGAAAATTTACCAAACGGTTACGAACAACCTTATCGTTAAGCGTAAGTCCTTTGGCTTTTTCTTTATCGGTAAGTTCTCTTGGCACAATGTCAAGTAGTAAAACCTCCACGCCAATATTGGCGAAGTGACAAGCAATACCAGAGCCCATTATTCCTGAGCCTATTACTGCTACTTTTTTAATTCTTCGTTTCATCTATATCTTATTTATGGTCGTTATTATATAATTATTCTTGGTTATAAATTTCTTTGTTTTTAATAAGTTCAATTATGGTCTTATTTACTTCAAAGAAATGTTTTATTTTTTCTTCTGAAATAGCGTTATATACAGCATTATTAAATGTTAATACGGTAATCTTTGCTTCTTCTCTTTTTATTTTACCAAAAGCTGTGAGCTTTACTAGTACGATACGTTTATCTTTTTTGTGTGGCTCTTTAACGATAACACCACGCTTTTCCATAGTCTTCAAAATACGTGATAAGCTAGTAGCTTCCATACCCATTTTAGGCCCTAAAGCTGTTGAAGGCGTTCCTTTTTCGGCATCTATATTAAGTAATGCCATAGCTGTAGCCATTGTCGTCTCGTGCTTTGCGGCTTGCTCATTATACATTTTGGCAACCGCTTGCCAAGTTGCTCTAAGGCAATGATCTATTGTATCTTGTCTTTCCATTTGCACAAAGATACTAAAAAAATGTTATGCATGCATAACATTTTTTTAATTTTAACATTTTTCTAGGGAATTTGCGCTATTTTAGCCTTTAGTAAACGTAAATTCCTTGCCTCCCTGTTTCAGTACTAATTGTTTTTTTGCACTATCAAAAAGCATTACAATTCCTGCTAGTTCAAATTCAAACCTATTTTTTGATGTAGCCTCTAAAGGAAAGGCAGACTGCCCTTTTGCTTGAGCCGATAATGATTTACCTGATTTAGAAACAGTTATTATTAATGGAATTTGCTCACTAGTATATGTTCCTACGTAACTTTGTAACACCTCTTCTGAAACAAGATATGTTTTGAAAGAAGGAATTTTAAATGATTTACCAAATACTGCATTAAGCATTGTAAGCATTATATTGTTTGTATTATAATTCGTTCCATTAGAAATAAATGAGATCCCTATTTGCTCCGTTATAAAATAACCAAAAGCTGATGTAAAACCATCTATCCCTCCTGTATGTCCATAGCTTTTTTTACCATGAAACGGAATTTGAAACAAGCCCATTGCATAATTATCAGTTACAGTTTTCATTATTTTAAGGCTTTGATTATTAATTATTTTGGCATTAAACAAAGCATTAGCAAAAAGAAGTAAATCACTTGGTGTAGAAACTATTCCTCCTGCTCCCATAGGAATTGAAGTGTCTGTCTCAGTTTCTTTTTCCCAAGATTCATTATAACGATATGAGTAGCATTCGTTATTTTCTAATACTATCTTTCCTCCAAAATACGTGTTTTTTAACCCTAATGGTTGTGTTATTTTTAACTTTAATAATTCAGCATAACTTTTTTTATAAATTTTTTCCAATATATAAGATAGTAATACATAGTTAGCATTGCTATAAGAGCCTTTTTCATTTGGTTTAAAATCTGAACCACCTTTTTGGATAATTGCTAGCATTTCTTGTTGTGTTTTTGGAGTGGTATTATAGTTAAGATAAGCTGCATCATCTGTAAAATTATGAATACCGCTATGGTGATTTAATAGATTTGCTATTGTAATATCTTTAGCATTTGTTATTGTAGGAAAATACAGTGCTAGTTTATCCGATAAGTGAATTTTTTCTTCTTCAATGGCTTTAAAAATCAATGTTGCTGTAAATGTTTTAGAGATAGAGCCAATACGATATTTCGTGTTTACATCAGGATTTTTGGCATATTCTATAGCTGCTTTTCCTATTTGTTTTGTATAAATAATTTTATCTTTTTTGAATATAGCGACAGACCCCATAAATTTATTATTATCTGCTAACGTTTCAAAGTAATTGTCTAATTTTTCTGTAGGAAAATTTTGGGCATAAG
>CAYPAK010000105.1:0-6417 GCA_964408665.1 uncultured Flavobacteriaceae bacterium
ATTTAATAGACGTAATTTCTTATAAAAAGTGTCTATTTAATTAACTGTTCTTGATATAGTGATTTGTAGTAACCACTTTCTTTCATTAAAGCATTATGATTTCCTTCTTGAATAATTTTTCCTTTATCGAGTATAATTATTTTATCAGCTTGCATAACCGAAGAAATACGGTGACTCACTAGAATTGTAGTACTATTTTTTGATTCAGCTTTAATGTTTTTAAGAATTAATGCAGCGGTTTCTGTATCAACTGCCGATAGTGAATCATCTAATAATAGTATTTTTTTATTACCAATTAAAGCACGTGCTATAGCAACGCGCTGTTTCTGCCCTCCAGAAAGGGTTACACCGCGTTCACCAAGTAAGGTGTCATATTTTTTAGTAAACTGCATGATATTATCGTGTACAAAAGCCATTTTTGCTGCTGCAGTTATTTCTTTTGGACTAGCATCAGCCTTTCCAAATTGGATATTTTCGGCTATAGTCTCCGAGAATAAAAAGGCATCTTGAGGCACAAATCCTATAGAACTCCGTAAGCTAGCTAAGTCTATACTTTCTATAGCGGTATTGTCTATTTTTACAGTGCCATTTGTAGTGTCGTGTAACCTAGCAATAAGGTTTAGCAAAGTGGTTTTTCCACTTCCAGTGTTTCCTAGTACACCAAGTGTTTCTCCTTTTTTTAGACTAAAAGAAATGTTTTTTAACGCTGTTATTCCAGTATCTTCATAGGTAAATGACACGTTGTCAAAAGCAATGTTTCCGGCTATAGTTTTAATGCCGTTTTTTGGATTTTGTATTGTGGGTTTTATTTTTAGAAATTCATTAATTCGTTTTTGTGAAGCTTCTGCTTGTTGTACAATAGAAGTTACCCAACCTACGGTCATAACAGGCCAAGTAAGCATATTTACAAATAAAATAAATTCGCCTAAAACACCTATTTTTATCTCGCCAGCTATGTATTGTTTTCCACCTACGTAGATAATTATAATATTACTTATACCCATAAGTAAAATAAGAAAAGGAAAAAATAGTGCTTGAGTTTTTACTAAATCAAGATTTTTTGCTTTACTTTCATTGGCTATTTTGCTAAAGCTATTTAAGGTAGTTTGTTCTAAAGCGTATGATTTTATAACTGTTATTCCAGAAAATTTTTCTTGTACAAAACTGGTGAGTTTTGATAGAAACTGCTGCACGGCAGTACTTTTTTTATTGATTACAGTGCTGAGTTTGTAGATTGCCAAAGAGAGTAAAGGCAAAGGAATTAATGCATAAAGTGTAAGCGTTTTGTTAGACTCAAGCATATTATAAATAACAATAATAAATAAAGTAACCGTGTTAATGCTATACATCATTGCAGGACCAATGTACATTCTAGCCTTGTTTACATCTTCACTTATTCTATTCATTAAATCACCTATGCGGTTTCGTTTGTAAAAATCTAAAGAAAGCACCTGATATTGTTGGTAGATTTCGTTTTTGAGATCATATTCTATAAGTCGAGACATTACTATTATGGCTTGACGCATCAAAAACATAAATATAGCTGCTAAGACAACGTAAGCAATTATCCAAAGGAAGTTTTTAGATATTTGCTCGTTTAAAAGTGTATTATCACTTGTTTTATGTTCTAGCGAATCGGCAGCAAAATTTAATATCCGTCCAATTAACTTAGGTATTTTTACTAAAAAATAACGCGAAAGAACTGTAGCAATGATACCAAATAAAATGCGGTATTTGTATTTTTTGAAATATTTAAAGTGGAAACGTAATTCTTTCATTGTACAAATATAATAGAATTATAGTTAATACAGCTTTTAGAAATAGCGTTACTGTTTTTTATAATATAATTAACCTATATTAATTCATAAAAATATAGTATTTTAATAATAAATTAACAATAATATAATTAAAAGTGTAATTTTTTGCATAAAAAATATTTTAGAGCTGTTTTATTAAATATTTTTAATAATTTTACTTATCAATTTAAAAGTAGAAAAAACTATGGGTAATACAAAGTCAGGTTTATTGTTTTCGCACCATTCATTTGATAATCATGAACAAATTGTTTTTTGTAGTGATAAAGAAACGGGCTTAAAAGCTATAATAGGAATCCATGATACCACATTAGGTCCTGCTTTGGGCGGAACACGTATGTGGAGCTATGCTTCTGAAGAAGATGCTCTTACCGATGTGTTGCGACTTTCTAGAGGAATGACGTATAAAGCAGCCATTACAGGTTTAGATTTAGGAGGAGGTAAAGCTGTGATAATTGGAGATGCAACTAAAGAAAAAACAACGGCTTTGATGCGTAAGTTTGGGCATTATGTGCATTCGCTTAGCGGACGTTATATTACCGCAGAAGATATGGGTATGGAAACGCAAGATATGGATACTGTGAGGGAAGTTACTCCTTATGTTACAGGAGTTTCAGAATCTTTAGGTGGAGCAGGAAACCCTTCTCCAGTAACTGCTTATGGCGTTTTTATGGGCTTAAAAGCAGCAGTTGAATATCGTTTTGGCTCAGCAGATTTAACAGGTAAAAAAGTACTTGTTCAAGGTATAGGTCACGTTGGAGAAGATTTAGTAAGACAGTTGGTAGAAGCAGGCGCTGTAGTTACTATTAGCGATATTAACCAAGAGCGAATGGAAGCTGTAAAAGCTAAATATGGCGTAACTATTCATAATGATTTAGATACTATTTACAGTCTTGATGTTGATATTTATGCACCTTGCGCTATGGGAGCAACGTTAAATGATACAAGTATAGCACAGCTAAAAGCCAAAGTTGTAGCGGGTGCGGCTAATAATCAATTGGAAGATGAAGTGCGTCATGGGCAAATGCTTCGTGATAAAAACATAGCTTATGCACCAGATTTTTTGATTAATGCAGGAGGAATTATCAATGTATATGCCGAAATAGCAAAATTTACTAGAGCCGAAATTATGGAGAAAACAGCCAATATTTATCATACAACCCTAGAAATATTTGCATTAGCTGATAAAAAAAATATCCCTACACAAGCTGCTGCAATAACAATAGCAGAAGCAAGAATACAAGCAAAAAGAAATACAAGAAAATAGTATTCTAGGTTAAATTAAAATTTTATTTTTGCAGCGGAAACAATATTGCTTCCGCTGTTTAATTTTATGTTACATACTAATAACGTTCTTAATGATACTGAATAGAAGATATATCCGAGCAAAAGTACTGCAATCTGTATATGCTATGGTGCAATCCAAAAATGATAATTTGCAAAAAGAAGAGCAGTTTCTATGGATGCGTATAGACGACTTAGAAGATTTACACCTTGTCATACTCCACCTTCTAGCTGATTTGCGTGATAGAGAATCTCGATTCTTAAAACTAAAAGCAAAAAGACATTTAGCGTCAAAAGAAGATAAAAAACCGAATACACGTTTTATAAATAATCCCATATTGTTAGCTTTATCACATAGTGAGAAGCTAAATGATGCTATAAAAAGTAAAAAACTTAATTACTGGGAGCTTCATGGGCAAATTTCAGAACGTTTATTAGAAAAAATCAAAAAAAGCACTTTTTACAAAAAGTATATGAGCCTTGAAGAAGCTAATTTTGATGATGACAAACGCTTTATAAAAAAGATTTTTCAAAACATAATAGCACCTAGCAATAAGTTATACGACTTTATAACCGATGTTAAAATTGGTTGGGTAGATGATTATCCAATAGTAAACACAGCAATTCTTCAAACGTTAAATAGTTTAAATGAAGGCTTTGAGTCTTATGTTATGTTTCCAAAGGCATTTAAAAATGCAGAAGATAAAGAGTTTTTGATTCAATTATTTCGAAAAACGGTATTAAACAGTAAAGAATTAGCAGCAGTATTTGAAGAGAAAACACCCAATTGGGACAATGACCGCTTGGCAGAAATAGACAAGATTTTACTGATGATGGCAATAGGCGAATTTCTGTATTTCCCATCAATTCCTGCTAAAGTATCACTTAACGAATATATAGAATTATCTAAAATGTATTCTTCGCCAAAAAGTAAAGTGTTTATTAATGGTGTTTTAGATAAAATACTAAAAGAATATAAAGAATCAGGTAAATTACAAAAAATAGGTAGAGGCTTATTGTAGTTTTAAATAAAAGTATAACTTTGTATCAAAATTTTGTTTAATTTAATTAAAAAATATAAAAAATGAAAAAAGTAATTACACTAGCAGTAGTAGCTGCTTTCGCTTTAACTTCTTGTAGTCAAGGAGGAAATGCTGCAGCAAAAATCACAAGTACAGATGAAGCAAAAGTAGCAGCTAAAAAAGAATTAGCAGCAAAATTGCCTGTTATGACTTTTGAAGAAAAGGAATTTCAATTTGGAACAATCAAACAAGGTGAAGTGGTAGAACACGATTTCACATACAAAAACACAGGAGATTCAGACTTAATTATTGTAAAAATGAAAGGTTCTTGTGGATGTACTGTACCAAGTTGGGACAAAAAACCTATAAAACCAGGAGAAACAGGAAGTTTTCACGTAAAATTTAATTCAGCAGGAAAACGTAACAAACAAAACAAAACCGTTACTATTACTTGTAATACAGCATCTGGAAGAGAAGTAGTATATGTAAAAGGTGATGTAACAGCTCCAGCGGTAAAACCTGCAGCGAAAAATGGCGCAAGAAAATAATGAAAATATTATTATTAGCAGGACAAGGCGGTTTTTCGCAATACGGATTATTACTAATAATGTTTGTATTCATGATATTTTTTATGATTTTGCCACAACGTAAAAAGGCAAAAAAAGAAAAAGCATTTATGGATAACCTAAAAGCAGGTGACAAAGTAGTAACCAGCGCAGGGATTCACGGTAAATTAGTTTCTCTTAATGAAGAAAATGCTACTTGCGTAGTTGAAACCATGGCAGGAAAGATAATGTTCGAAAAATCAGCACTTTCTATGGAATTGACAGAAAAACGAAATGTCAAGTAAGATTTTACACTATTCTTAATATAAAAGCCGCTTTATTGCGGTTTTTTTTATGAATAATAAGTTTTGTTGATTTATAATAGTTGCTTTCTAATAATTATTATAATTCATAAAAAATATGTAAATTTGTAGGAAATTAACAAAACACACTGAGTATTATTTTACATAAAATAAGAAAAGGACTCAAAAGTATATATTATGTCAGATACAAGTAAAATAACTGTAAAAGGAAATGATTATGAATTTCCATTACTAGAAGGAACAGAGCAAGAAATTGCTATAGATATTAAAAAATTAAGAGGGAGTACAGGAGGAGTTATTACCTTAGATCCAGGTTTTAAAAATACAGGCTCTTGTAAGAGTGAAATTACTTTTCTTAATGGAGAAGAAGGAATTCTTAGATATAGAGGTTATGATATAGAAGAGTTAGCTAACAAAGCTAGTTTCTTAGAAGTAGCTTACTTAGTTATATTTGGAGAATTGCCAACCGAAGCAGAGCTAGATCATTTTGCAAAAGAAGTAAATGATAAGTCTTTTGTAAATGAAGAAATGCGTAAAATCATAGACGGTTTCCCTCGTTCAGCACACCCAATGGGTATTTTGTCTTCTATGACAAGTGCATTAACCGCTTTCTACCCAAAACCTTTAGACGTATCTTCTGATACAGAAATATACAAAGCCGTTGTACGATTACTAGGGAAATTCCCAGTACTTGCTGCTTGGGCTATGCGTAAGCGTAATGGATGGCCTTTAGGATATACTGACTCAAGTTTTAACTATATAGAAAATATACTAAAAACACTTTTTGAAAGACCATCAGAAAAATTTGTACCAAATTCTAAAGTAGTAAAAGCATTAAATAAATTATTAATACTACATATAGACCATGAGCAAAACTGTTCTACATCTACAGTACGCCTTATTGGTTCTTCACATGCAGGATTGCACGCATCTATTGCAGGTGGTGTTTCTGCACTTTGGGGGCCGCTTCATGGAGGAGCAAACCAAGCGGTATTAGAAATGCTAAAAGCAATACAAGATGATGGTGGCGATGTCTCTAAATATATAGCCAAAGCAAAAGATAAAAATGATCCTTTCCGTTTAATGGGATTCGGACATCGTGTGTACAAAAACTTTGATCCACGTGCTAGAATAATAAAATCTTCTGCCGATGAAGTATTAGCAGAATTAGGTGTAGATGATCCGTTATTAGATATCGCTATGAAACTAGAGCAAGCGGCACTTAATGATGAGTATTTCAAAGCAAGAAAATTATATCCAAATGTAGATTTCTATTCAGGGATAATTTATAGAGCAATGGGCATACCAGTAGAGATGTTTACCGTTATGTTTGCAGTAGGAAGATTACCAGGGTGGATCGCGCAATGGTTAGAAATGCGTAAAAACAACGAACCTATTGGACGTCCAAGACAACTTTATGTAGGAAAAA
>CAYPAK010000106.1:0-6401 GCA_964408665.1 uncultured Flavobacteriaceae bacterium
TTTTGTTTTGTAAAAGTGGCCGTTGCTGTTTTTGGTGTAAAGTTCCTTGCCGTAAGATTTACAAAAGCACGCAAATTAGTTTTTGGGTTTAGCAAGTAACCTGCATTAAGCGATGCTACTTGTATCATTGCTTTATTTCCTTGCGTAATTGTATTATTAAAATCTTGAAAATGGTTATCGTAACTTTGATAAATATCGCCACCATAACTCACGGTATTATTATAATCAAAACCCTTTTGCCCTAGCGTTAATTGTGCATTGGCAAACCATCGTGATTTGGTATAACGCGCAATAAGCGTTAACTCTTCAAAATTAGCTCCCCAAGGGTGTGCTAACGACTGGTTTATATGCCCATAATTAATCAAAGGACTTGCATGCGAATAGGTATAAGGTCGTACTGCATTAAACTCTGCTTGTAAGTTTAGCCCTTTTATCTTAAATGCATCAAAATATTTAGCACCAAACTGTACGCCCCATTTATTAGCCCAATAGCCCGTTTGTTTTACAAATTCTTTAAGGGTAAATTCATCTAAAACAAACTGCCCATAAAACTGCATATTATCCTTCAGTTTATACTTATAACCCAAGCCAACCATACCGTTTCCGTGAAGACTCCCCATACCAAGTTCTACCGTTTTATAAAAAATAATAGGGTTAAAATAGCCTGCTTCAAAACCCCTACCTTTATAATTATCAAAAACACTTGATTCAAATAAGGAAATGGTCAACCTATCGGTAGCTTGCCAAGATAAATTGTGAATTGCAGCAAATTTCTTTCTAAAATACTCCTCTGGTGTAGCAGTAGGACGCACATCGCGAAGCCACATATATAAATTGGTATATTTTATTTTCCAAAACTTGGTGCTAATCTTTAAATAAGGATAATTTGTAGCCACGTCAGACAGAAATAAAGAACGGTATCCATCGCCTATAAAGTTCTTGCCTTGACCAAATTGTATATTAAAAAATTTGCTCGGTGTGTACGAAATATATCCTTCGCTTACAGGAAAATCAAAAGCATTTCCTTTGAACTCCGTAGCAACTCCCATAGCAGGAATTACTGCATTATAGCCACCTACAGGGTTTAAACTGTAAGCATAATCGTTTATATAATCGGCAAAACGCCCTTGATTTTCGCGTATATTTGTGTAGAAATTAATTTGTTTTCCCAAGCCTCCATAAACCATTATACCTCGCTGATTAAGATACGTTTTATTGTAAACACTATTCGTGTTTTTTCCCAAACGAAAATCTACTACAGGATCTACTGTAAACCAATAATCATCACCCGAAATAGCTAATAAATGTTCATTCCAAAATTTATCACCTAGCTTTGTTTCAACTGATTTTTTTAACGTGTCATTTTGATAATACGGTGCTATTTCACGAAACAAATACGGTTTTACATCGGTAAATACTGGTGTAGCAATACGGTTTATATTGGCATCAAAACGACTGTAATTTTGATGTGAAAATTTAATATTATAAGCTAATGCTTTAGCTGTAATAACGGTTTCTAAAACAGTGTTTTTAGGAGAAGTTATAGTGATTTCACCAACTGTTTCTATCTTTTTAATAATCGGTTTTACTACGTTTTTAGTATAACGGTAGTTAAACTGCTTAGCAAAAGGAACGCCTCCGTAAGTTGCAGGTTTTATAGGGTTAAATGTGCTAAACAGTTCTTTAACCGTAGCGTCTATTTCTTTGGATGTTGCATCGGTATAAAGTACGTGAAATCCTCCTTTTTTTGTGATTTCAAAAAGAATATTCAAGTCTTCTTTATAGGATGAAAGCAATTCGTTTTTATTAAATTTCGCTAGTAAAAAATTATTTAATTCTGAATCAAAACAGCTTTTTACTGCTTTAGTAGAAGCAATAGAATCGCAAGTGCTAAATAAGGGGTAGCGTTCTTGTGCAAATCCTAAATTTGCTATAAATAGCATCAAAAACAACAACTTTTTCACCTTATCTATTTTACTATTATTAATATCCTGCGGCAGCTTCTTTGCCATCAAAAATCTTTTTGGCTGATGATGTACCGATGCGTTCTACACCCATTTTTACCATTTTTACGGCATCATCATAAGTGCGCACGCCTCCTGCTGCTTTTATGGCTAATGGTGAAGCATATTCTTTGATTATTTCCATAGCTTCAAATGTCGCTCCGTTGGGTTTTCCGTCTTCAGTTTTAAAAAATCCTGTAGATGATTTTACAAACACATCTTGCGCGTGTACTTCGCCAAAATTAGCTAAAACTACTTCTTTAATTAATGTAGCTAATTGCGCGATTTCTTCATTAGTAAGTGCTGCAACTTCTATAATCCATTTGGCTTTTTTGTTATTATCTAAAGCTAATTTAGTTCCTTTAAACACTTCGCTTTTTACCAAATTAATTTTACCTGCTTTAAAAGCGGTATAATTTATTACATAATCTAGCTCATCTACATCATTATTTATAGCTTTTTCTGCTTCGGCTAATTTAGCTTCAATACTTGCTGTTCCTTCGTGAAAACCAATAACAGTTCCTACTAAAACATTGGATTTGGCTGCTGCAATCATTTCTTTTGCCATCGCTACATATTCTGGGCGAATCATAGCAAGTACAAAATCATTATCAATACATTCTTGTACTAATGCTTTAACATTTGCAAGGGTTTCTGCTTCGCTTATTCCTGCTTGAGCGGCGGTTTTTAAATAGGTTGAATCTAAGTGTTTATTTATTTCCATAGAAAAGAAGTATTAAAAATTATTCGTAAGCCTTTAGCTCATTATCATAAAATGTATTTGCCGCTTCTATCAATACGGCAACTTCATTAGCTAGTTCTACCTCATCGCTACCATCAAGACCATCAAACCATTCAATATCGTCATTAGCTAAGTTAATAATAAAACGTGGATAATCAGTATGTAGTATAAATATTGCTTCTGGATGTGCTGAGTTATCAGCTAATAAAAATTTAGGCAAGTCCATCTTTTTCTTTTATTAATTTTTTGGTTAGATAATCAAATCGTATATAAAGTATTACAGCCGATAAAGTTAAGCCTATTAATAAACCTATCCAAATTCCTGTTGTTTTTAATGATGTATGAAAGCCTAAATAATAAATAATAGGCAAAGCAAAGACCCAATACGTAATAAAAGTGATGATAGTTGCTGCCTTTACATCTTGCAAGCCACGCAAAGCACCTAGAATGACCACTTGCACACCATCGGAAAGCTGAAAGAAACCTGCTACTATAAGTAACTGACTTGCTATGGCCACGGTTTCCATTACTTTAGGTATAGCTAAATCTGTATTTGCAAAGAAAAGTGTAGGCAAATAATTATTTAAAACAATAAATAATACCGTAAATACCGCTTCTATGGCAAATATTAATAATAAATTAGACAAAGCCAATTCGCGTAATTTTCTATAATTTTTAAACCCTTTTTGGTTTCCTACACGTATCGTTGTAGCCACAGCCACGCCGATAGCTATCATAAAGGTTGTAGAGGCAAGTTGTAGTGTAAGCGAGTTTGCCGCTTGCTCATTGACCCCAAGCATTCCAGAAAACCACACTGCAATAAGAAAAATACTTACTTCAAAAAACATTTGCAATGCTGTAGGAATACCTATTTTAAAGAAACGTATAAAACGAGATTTTTTAAACTCGGCTAATGCCATTGGTTTTAAATACGGAATTATTGTCTTGTTTTTTCGTAAAAATAAGTATAAAACAATGACCAAACCTATTCTAGATATTAATGTACCAAGCGCTGCTCCTACTATTTCTAAACGAGGAAAAACCCAAATACCGTAAATTAAAAAATAATTGACCAATACATTAATACCATTAGCTATAAATGTGGCATACATCGCATATTTGGTAAATGATAAACCATCAGAAAACTGTTTCAACGCCTGAAAAATCATTACAGGAAGCATAGAAAACATAGCAATATTAAGATATGGAATAGCTAATTCGACTACTTCTTTAGGCTGATTAAAAAATGATGATGATAATATTGGCTTAGCAAAAAATACTACAACAAGCATAAATAATGCAAGTAATACAGAAAGCACAAAGCCATGCTGAAAATCACGCCTTCCTTGTTTTACATCATTTTTGGCATGTGCCTCCGCCATAAACGGTGTGATAGCAAACGAAAAACCAATTCCAAAAGAAAGGAATACAAACAGTACACTTCCTGCAAGCGAAGTTGCGGCAAGCTGTTTTGGGTCGCCTAGTTTACCTATCATAACAGTATCTGCAAGACCTACAAGCATATGGCCTAACTGACCAAGCATCACAGGATAAGCAAGTTTAAGGTTTGTGTTAAACTCCGCGGTATATTTTTTTAACATAAGAATAAATTAGCGGGCAAAAGTACAGTAAAATAGCTAATTGACAAATTATTTTAGCACTAAAAAAAACCTAGCAGTTAGATTGCTAGGTTTCTAAATTATCATATCAAGCTGCGCAACTTGATTGTCTTAGTCTGAAAAATTAATCTGCCAGCCTAAAGGTAATAGGAATACTAAACGGTACACGTACAGCGCGTCCACGTTGTTTTCCTGCTTGCATTTTAGGTAATTTATGCATAATACGCGAAGCTTCTTTCTCTAAGTTTTTATCTGGTCCTCTAAATTTGAAATCGGTAATAGTTCCGTTTTCACTTATGGTAAACATACAATACACACGCCCTTGAACACCCATATCTTTTGCTATTTCTGGATATTCAAAATTCTTTTTGATGTGTTTGTGTATTTTTTCTGTAAAGCATTTTTTACGCTGTCCTTTAGGTACTGTCTCGCATCCTGGGAATATCGGTGCGTCTTCAACAGAAATAAAAGATACTGGTTCAAGATCAAGGTCTTCATCTTCTACATCAATATCTGCTATATCAACTACTGGTTCATCTTCGTCGGTATCTATAGCGTCTATAATAGTTTCTGGTACATCTTTATCATTATCTACTACTTCTATTTTGTCTACAACCACAACTTTTGGCTTAGGCAATTCTACCTTAGGCTCTTCGGTTTTTATCTCTTCTGACCATTCGTCATCGAGCAAATCTACACTAGCCATTTGGCTAATAGTTACATTTTTAGCAAAGGACTTTGACTCTATAGTCGCCCAAGCTAATAATAATACGGCAATAAGTCCTATCTGCATATAGATAGTGCTTCTTTTGTTTAAATCTGCATTTGGATTCTTTTTTAATTCCATAATTACATTATTTTTTTAATTATACTTCAGTTAATTTTTTATACAAAAACGGCAATTTTTATATAAAAAAGCGGCTTTACATAAAGCCTTATAGTAAAGTAGCGCAATTTTTACTATCATTATGATAATAGCAACAATAGTTATGCCAAAAAAAAAGCCAAGTGAAATTCACTTGGCTTTTACTATATTATATTAAAATAAATTAGTCGGCTAATTTAAATGTAATTGGAATACTAAATGGTACACGTACTGCACGTCCACGTTGTTTTCCTGGAGTCATTTTAGGCAATTTAGATATTATTCTTCTTGCTTCTTTTTCTAGATTTTTGTCTGGACCACGTGTTCTAATATTAGTAATTGAACCATTTTCAGCAATCATAAACTGTACATATACACGTCCTTGAGCACCCATATCTTTTGCTATTTCTGGGTATTGGAAGTGTTTTCTTACGTGTTTATGCATTTTTTCTGTAAAACATTTTTTACGTTGTGATTTTGACACTGATTCACAACCAGGGAATACAGGCGCATCTTCAATTAAGTTAAAAGGAACTGGAGCAAGATCTTCTTCTTCTTCTTCTACAGCTACATCTTCTACATCTTCAATTACTTCGTCTTCTTCCGTTTCGTTAGATTCTATAATAGTTTCTTCTACCTCTGCTTCATCTTCCACTTCTTTTATTTGTTCAATAACTTGCTGTGGTGGCGGTGGCGGTGGCGGTGGCGTGTTAGGATCAATGATGTTTTCTACATCTTCTTCATCTACATCATCATAAGCCATATGACCTATTTCTATCTTGTTGTCATCATAATCTTTCTTTTCGATAACTTGCCAAACAAAAAATAAAATAGCAAGCAATCCTACTAAAAAGTATAAATGGCTTCTTTTACTTAAGTCCGCTTGTGGGTTTTTCTTTAATTCCATAATTAGTAATTTTTACGATTGCAATTTAAATAAAATTTTATGAATTATACAAACGAAAGTGCTTTAAAAATAAAATTATTTTATTTATTAATAAAAAAGCTAGAAAAGCACCTACTGTATTTGCCATAAAATCATACCAATCTGCGCTTCTATGCTGATGCATTGCACCTTGTGCTAACTCTAATAATCCGCCTAACAATACAGCAATAATCAACACTAAAACACGTTGTTTTTTAGGTTTTGCTAAAACCCAAAGACATACAAA
>CAYPAK010000107.1:0-6383 GCA_964408665.1 uncultured Flavobacteriaceae bacterium
TTAGATAATGGGATGATAGCTTTTATTCAAATAATGCTTCTACAAGTTCTTCAATTTTATTAATCAAAATAACGCGTATGCCAAAATCACGTTTTCCCAATTTATTATTACCTGATATAAAAATAGCTTCAAAACCTAGTTTCTCGGCTTCTAGAATACGTTGTTCTACACGGTTTACAGGGCGCACCTCTCCTACTAGCCCTACTTCTGCGGCAAAACAATATTTTGGAGAAATAGGTATATCTTCATTAGACGATAAAATGGCAGCTACCACTGCTAAATCAAGGGCTGGATCTTCTATTTTTATACCTCCTGTAATGTTCAAAAATACATCTTTTGCTCCTAGGCGAAAACCTGCACGCTTTTCTAATACCGCAAGTAACATGTTCATACGTTTGGCATTAAATCCTGTGGTAGAACGTTGTGGCGTACCATAAACTGCCGTGCTCACCAAAGCCTGAATTTCTATAAGCAACGGGCGCATACCTTCTAGTGTTGCTGCAATAGTCGTTCCGCTTAAATCTTCACTTTTTTGGGAAATCAATATTTCTGACGGATTAGAAACTTCTCGCAATCCATTATGTAGCATTTCGTAAATACCGAGTTCTGCTGTAGAACCAAAACGGTTTTTTAAGGCTCTAAGAATACGATATGTATAATTTCTATCACCTTCAAACTGCAAAACGGTATCTACCATATGTTCCAGTATTTTAGGTCCTGCAATATTACCATCTTTGGTTATATGACCAATAAGGATAACTGGTGTATGTGTTTCTTTGGCAAATTTAATCAATTCTGCAGTACAAGCTCTTATTTGCGAAATACTTCCTGCTGCAGACTCTATAAAATCGGTATGTAGCGTCTGTATAGAATCTATCACTACAATATCAGGTTCTGCTGCTACTATTTGCTTGAAAATATGTTGTGTTTTGGTTTCTGTAAGTATCAAACAGTTGCTTTTGGACTGACTTAATCTTTCTGCACGCATTTTTATTTGTCGCTGGCTTTCTTCTCCTGATACATAAAGTGTTTTGTAGGGTAATTTTAAAGCCACTTGCAGTGTTAAGGTAGATTTTCCTATTCCTGGTTCTCCACCAAGAAGTATAACCGACCCCGGCACTATTCCGCCTCCTAACACGCGATTAAGTTCCTCATCATACGTACTGATGCGAATTTCGTTTTCAACTTCTATTTCGCTTATTTTTAATGGTTTTGCTACACGTGTTTTGGTATCACTATCGGTGTTCCACGATTTTTTTTCTTCTTTTACAAGAATTTCTTCTACCAGAGTATTCCATTCATTACAAGAGGCACATTGCCCCATCCACTTGGGAGATTGTGCGCCACAATTTTGACAGAAATAGGCTTTTTTAGTCTTTGCCATTATTTTTTTACTTGTTTAGGATGTACAAAATTAAGTTCATCTATGATGTTTTGTGCTCCTGCATATTTATCAATAATAAAAAGAATATAACGCACATCTACCATTATATTTCTACAAATAGTTGGGTCATAATTCATATCGCTCATCGTTCCTTCCCAAACCCTATCAAAATTAAGCCCAATAAGATTTCCGTAAGCGTCCAATACTGGACTTCCTGAGTTTCCTCCCGTGGTATGGTTTGTTCCTAAGAAATTTACCGCTAACTTTCCGTTTTCTGCATACGATCCAAAATCTTTATTTTTGTACAATTCTTGCAGTTTTGGAGATACATCAAACTCATAATCTCCCGGTATGTATTTTTGCATTACACCACCTAAATGCGAAACAGGCTTGTAATACACGGCATCTTTAGGTTCATAACCTTTTACTTGACCGTAAGTAATACGCAAAGTACCATTGGCATCTGGTGCAAATTGTTTTTCTGGAAAAGCAAGTATAAGAGCTTTCATATAATTGCGTTGTACCGCAGCTATCTTTTGGCTAATAGCGCCATATTTAGGATTTACTTTATCATAAAATAATGCAGCAAATTCGCGTCCTACTTGATATCCTTTATCTTTCTTTAATTTCTTGATAAACGCTTTTGTATCTGTAATTGCAAATAGTTTTGCTAAAGCATTATAGTTTGTTAATGCTGATTTTTTATATACTTTTTTAGCCAATTTTGCTATTCCATTATTCATTAAACTATTAGGAACATATACATTTGAAACGCTATCTTTATATAATTGTGTAAGTTTTGCAAACACCGCTTTGTCAACAACAGCATTATAATTAGCATATTTCCCTTTTAAAGATTTTAACACCGCTATTTTACGTTTATTAAAGGCTTTTTCGCCTTTTTTGTCTAATGTTTGTTCTAATTGGTATAATCTAAAAGCTATGTTTAATAACTCCGTATTACGATACATTACTTCGATTAAATAATTACGTGTTACAGCGATATCTTCTTTTTCGGCATATAGCTTATCAAAATCGGTTAATAATTTTCCATATTTTTCTGTTAATCCTTTCTCCGAAATGCGTTTTGTAAATTCTTTTTCAAAGGCTCTTTTCTTAGCAATAGCATGTGATTTTTCTATCCCTTGATTTTCGCCTATCCATTTTTTCCAATAGTTAGCAATTCCAGCAAATTTAGATGCGTATTGTATTTTTATTTTTGGGTCTTTGCGCATATAACTATCAACTATAGCAAGTGCTTCTTCTCTAACTTTTATTCCTGCTGGATTTACTTTATGTACAATTTGATCTACCGCAACGGCAGGCAAGTATTCTTGTGTGCGTCCTGGGAAACCATAAACTAAGGTAAAATCATCTTCGGCAACACCGTCAATAGAAATAGGCAAACTATGAATAGGTTTATAAGGCACGTTATCTTTACTATATTTTGCAGGTTTATTATTTTTATCTGCATAGATTCTAAACAATGAAAAATCTCCCGAATGACGTGGAAACATCCAGTTATCTGTGTCTGCTCCAAACTTACCAATGCTTGAAGGTGGCGCACCAACCAAACGAATATCTTTATAGTTTTCTACTACAAATAAATGATACTCATTTCCATCAAAAAAAGATTTTACAAAAACATCTTGCCAAGCTTCTTTTGTAGCATTAGCTGTTATCTTTTTTAAGTTTTTTTGTATTAATGTTTGTTTTTCTTTTTCTGTTAATGTTGGTTTTATTCCGTTTAACACTTCTTCAGTAACATTATCTATACGTTTGATAAAAGTAACGGTCATATCAGGATTTGCCAATTCTTCGCTTAATGATTTTGCCCAAAAACCATCGTGAAGATAATCGTGTTCAACAGTACTATGTGCCTGAATAGCGCTATAACCACAATGATGGTTGGTAAGTACTAAACCTTTACTAGAAATCACTTCTGCGGTACAACCGCCATTAAAATGAATAATAGCATCTTTAAGACTTCCGTCAGCTTTACTATAAACATCTTCTATGGTCATTTGCATACCTAAAGCTTGCATTTCCGCTGCGTTTTCAGGATTTAATTCCGAAGGAATATACATTCTTCCATTTTGTGCAAAAGCAATAGTAGTAAATAATAAAGCAAGTATTTTTAAGGTATTTTTCATAAGTATATTTTCTAATCAATTATAATAATAGCAAATATACATTATTTTGAGATAGCCCTATTTTATATAAGTCTAAAATTTTATAAAATGTTTCCTAATTTTAATTCCAGTTATTTTTATTTAATTATTTTTGCAAAAAAAACATGAACCTAAAGTGGCTATGGCTTTTTCTAATCAGTATTCCTTTTTCGTATTCTCAAAATATCTCTAGTACTATCTATGATTTGCAATCAGGAAACACAATAGACAAAGCCTCAATAAAAACAACTAGTACAACTGTTTTTTCTGATAAAAATGGTTTTTTTCTGATAAAAAAAGATAAAAACACAAAAACGCTTATCATAAGTAAAGAAGGCTACCAAGATCAAGTAATAACAATTGCTGATAGCAGTGATACTATTTCTCCAAAAGTAATATATCTTAGTCCAATAATATCTATATCTGAAATAACGTTATTAGCAAAAAAAAGAGAAAATCCTTTAGCCTTAAAAACAATAAAAAAAGCTACAATAAATAAACAATTAGGAAATCGTGACTTGCCAGAAATACTAAAGCAAAACACCTCAAGCTACGTTTCAAAATCAGGATATGGAGATGTAAAAACCTATATTAGAGGATTTAGCCAAAGCAATGTAGCTGTTCTTATAAATGGAGTGCCTGTTAATGATTTAGAAACGGGAGAAGTTTACTGGAGCAACTGGACAGATCTTGGCGAAATAACCAGTGTAATACAAACACAGAAAGGACTTGGAGATGCTAAAATAACTGTACCCGCTGTTGGTGGCTCTATAAATATAATAACTAGTAGTTCTTCAAAAAAACAAGGAGGAAGCATAAAACTCATAACAAGTTCTGAGGGATATTTTAAAAAAACAATAGGCTATAATACTGGTAAGTCTAAAAATGGTCTTGCAGCGTCAATACTTCTAAGTCATTTTTATGGAAATGGTTATATTGATGCTACTGCTGCCAAAGGTTATTCCTATTATTTTAATATTGATTATGATATAGCTAAAAAGCATCAATTAAATTTCAACATCATAGGTTCTCCTCAAGAACATGAGCAGCATAATATTGCTTCCACAATTACTAAGTATCTAAAATATGGCGATGGCAACACTCCAAATATAAAGTATAATAGCGAATGGGGATTTTTGAACGGAAAACCCTTTACTTGGAGTAAAAATTTCTTTCATAAACCTATTACAAGCATTAACTGGAATTGGCGTATAAATACAACAACAAAGCTAAATAGTGTTTTTTATGGAGCTTGGGGGAAAGGCGGAGGAACAGCAGCCGTTGGTGCAATAAATTTTTTGTACCCTGCTAATGAAAACTTCTACAATGAAAATGGTCAAATACGCTTTGACGATATCTATGCTTGGAATACTGGAGCTACTGTTTCTGATTTTGGAAGTACTAGAACAGCAATTAACAATGGCTTATATATAAACAATATTAATGATGGTCTTACAAGGTATGCTTTTATAAACAACCACGCTTGGTATGGAAGTATTATTAATATTAAGCATATTTTTAATGCTAATTTTAAACTAAACGCAGGAATAGATTTAAGGACTGCTCAAGGAAAAAGTGGACTCGCTGTAAACAATACTTTAGGTGCTGATGCATATCTTGATTTTTTTAATGAAAATAATCCTAATAACACTATTTATCCAAAGGATTATCTAACTGCCTCATCTAGCTTTAACCCTCTTAAAAGTATAGATAATCTACAAAAAATAATATTTTATACACAGTCTAAAACAAAATGGACATCTTTATACGCTAGATTGAACTATAATTACAAGACACTAAAAAGTTTTTTGCAATTGAATATTTCTAAAAAAGCATACCAACGTGAGAATTTTTTCGAATTAAATAGTAAAAGCTCTCCTTGGATTAGTAAGACAGGAGGAAATATAAAACTAGGAATTAATTATAATATAAATAACAATCATCATCTTTTTAGTAATTATGGTATATTCAGCAAGCAGCCGTCATACGAAGCAGTATTCGCTAATTATTCTAATAATATAATTGACAGTAACTTAAGCAATGAATTAATTAACAATGCTGAAATAGGTTATGGTTATAAAAATAATCATTTCACTTTAGACATCTGCGCCTACTACACGAATTGGAAAGATCGTTTTTCTACTATAAGCAGCTATGTTAATGGACAACAAATAACTGGCAAACTCTTTGGACTATCTGAAATACATCAAGGTATAGAATTAGAAAGTAAGTACTTTAAAAATAAAATTAGTATTGGTGCAAATTTAAGTATTGGGAATTGGGAATATGCAAATAATTTAAAAAATATTAAGCTATACAACTCGCTCCAACAAGAAATAGCAATTAGAGATTATAATTTAAAAAATATAAAAGTTGGAAATTCACCACAACTTACAGCAAATTATAACATAGCTTACAAAATAAACTCAAAACTTGAAATAGGTTTACAGCAATTATTTAACAGTAATATGTATGGAAATATCAATTTGAATAATACTAATTCTAATATAGAAAATCTAAAACTCCCAAGTTATAGTTTACTAAATCTACAAGGTAATTACCAAACTAAAATAAAAAAAATAGGAACAATTCGCTTTAATATAAACGTAAACAATCTATTAAACACAAAATACATCAACGAGTCTAAAACTAGCATTTTAAATACAAGTTCCAATCAAACATGGAAAGGAATTAATGCTGAAAATGAAGTCTTTTTTGGCTGGGGAAGAACGGCAAGTATTAGTATAGCATTACAATTTTAATTCTATAACTTTAAGAAATACAAACTAACTTTTATGCTCCAAATACTCCTTACCGTAGGCATCACA
>CAYPAK010000108.1:0-6362 GCA_964408665.1 uncultured Flavobacteriaceae bacterium
CTAATGGTATAAGCAAAAGTTTCTTTTTTATTGCTCCCTATTAGTTTTGTTGCTGTATAGGCTTTTACAGGCTCACGTTCTACAACGATACCATTATCTCGCCCTAGCGAAATTAACAATTCATCTGCTGTTGTGTTTGGGTTAATACGTGTTTTCCCTACATAAGCACCTTCAAAAAAGATATTTGCCGTTCCAGCTACAAGGTTATACTGACTCCAATCTGTTATTTTGGCTAATAAAAATGCAACTTTACTTAGTTTTGGCACGGTATGATATTGATATGTTGTTTTCAGTTTGTATTGTTTTAAGGCAAACGCATTTTCTTTACCATCACTCAAAATAGTATTTTTTCCTGCAATACCAAAGCTTACGTTAAGCTGATTTTGTGCTACTTGTGCATTATAACTGTAACCCGATTTGTAACTCGATTCTCTTTTTTTTAATGCCATATTTGTAGTGGGGCTTACCACTACTTCTTCTAAGTTATCACTTTCATAACTTACAGGGCTATCTTGATATACATATGCAAAAAGTGGTTTTAGTATTGGTCGGTTATTATTTTGTGTAGGATTTCCTGTAGATACAGAAAGAGCTACATTTTCCCAATCTTGTCCTGTGCGTTGGTATATTTTAGCTTTATATGATAGTTTTACATCTTCTTTGATGCTGTTTGAACGCAAATCATAACTAGGATTCCATCCTGCATTTCTTACTGTATAATGTAGCATGATGTTTACAATGCCGCTAATTTTACTATCCAATTTTAGTATAATGCTTCCGCTTGGTTTATTGTAGCGCCCGTTTAGTTCTTGCAGTTGTTTGCTAAGTTTGGCTTTTTTATCATTTAGACTAACTTGTTTTTTTACTACTTCAAATAATTCTTTTTGTATAGCAAGATATTTTGTTTTATAGCTGTTTGCTAAGGCTACAACTTGACTTGCATTAAAGCTTCCGTTAGCGCCACCTAAGTCTTGGTTTTTATCTAAAATAGCCAACATTCCTTTTAATGATTTTTGGGTAATGGCATTCCATTCTAGTTCATTACTTACTTTTTTAACCTGATCTTTTAAGCTAGTTACTTTAGTGTTTTCGGGCTGTTTTATAAGATAATTCTGTTCATATTTAGCCGATAGTAAAGTGGTTTTATCTCCAAAAAACTTTACTTGCAAACTTGCGGGGTCTATATCGGTAGAAATACCGGTAAGTATCACTTCGTTTTTCCCTGTTTTTACAGTTGCTTTAGCTAATCGGGTTAAGGAAGCTTGGTTTCTATAAACTGTAGCTTCTGCAATTTTTGATGGTGTTCCTTGCTGTGCAAATAACATCCCGTTAAATGCTACTAAAATAATTAAAATAGTCTTTTTCATATTGTTTTCTGTTTTACATATTATAAACCCAAGGAGCAGGATTCATTTTTTTAGCATTATTCCATATTTGAAACATTAGTATTGTTTTGTCTGAATGTTTGTTGTAAAAAATTTCGCCAACATCATCTTTTGCTTGTACAATATCTCCTTTTTGTACAAATACTTTGCTCAAATTACTATATACAGTTAGGTAATTACCGTGTCGTATAATTACGGTTTTATTTCCTCCTCTACTTATTAATATTGCCGATACTTTTCCTTTGAAAACAGCTCTGGCATTTGCACTTTTGCTAGTTGCTATTTCTACACCACTCACATCTATAGTTACTCCTTTGTAAACAGCACTAGATTGCTTTCCATAATATTTAAACACAACACCTTTTTTTACAGGCCAAGGGAGTTTGCCATAACTTGCTTTAAAGCTTGCAGCAAGTTTTTTTCCTGCGGTATTTAATTTAAATTTTGCTTTTCCTCCAGAAGATTTTTTTACAGCTTTAGTTATAGCGTTTTCTATGGCACGGTCTATAGCGCGTTGTTTTTTTCGGTTTGCGGCGAGTTGCTTTTTGTAAGATTTTTCCTTTCCTTTTAGCTTTTTATATAATTGATTTTGTTTTGCTTTATCCTTTGCAATAGCTTCTTTTTCTGATTCATTATCAGTAATAAGTACTTTTTTTTCTTGTATTTGAGCAGTTAATGAATCATTTATAGTAGTTAGTTTTTTACTTTTTAGACTGATTTCTTCAATTTGTTTTTTTCTAAAATCATTATATTGTTTGATGTATTGCATCCTATTATACGCCTGACTTATATTATCGGAAGCAAGCATAAACATAAAAAAACTTGTTGTGCTGTTGTTTTTCTGGGCTTGACGAAGCATTTTACCATACTGTTCTCGTAAAGTGCTAGTTTCTTTGTCTAAGACTTGAATACTATCTTTGTTTTTACCGATAACTTCTGATAGTGTGTTTATTTCTTTATTATAAGACTGTATTAATGCTTGACGTACGTTTATTCTTTTATTAAGGTTCGCTACTTGTGTATATGCAGAATGCGTTTTTTTTCTACTAGAAAAAAGCAGCTTGTTTAGCTGAGCCATTTCACGCTGTAGTTTTTTACGCTTTTGTTCTAATTGTTGACGTTTACTATGCTGTGCTTGTGCTTGTGTTGTACTTGTTAATGCAAACAGTACAAACAATACACGAATAAGGAATACTTGTATTTTCATTAATTAATATTTATAGCGGTGTAACCGTTTGGTATTTTAAACGGTGTTTTTAGCGTTTTATTGAAACTTACGGTTTTATAAAATATTGCAAGTTTAGCCTTGTTATCTTTGTCTGTGATATGAATATTTAAATTCTTTGGAAAATCAGTTCTGTCAATTTTTTGGTAAGCATTATAGGACAAAGTAAGGTTTTGGTTTTCTTGCGTAATACTTTGCTTGGAAACTTTATAATTTTGAGGATTAATACTAACTAAAAATTGATATAATTTAGCTTGTTTTTTAGGTGTTAATACATAGCTGTTATCAGCCATTTCAGCTTTAAATTTTTGTTTTTTTAAAGCCAATATAGATTCGCCTATTAATAAATTTTCTACTTGTTCATAATTGAGCGTCGTTCCTAAAAAATCACTTAATAAAGAAAAATCACCATCAAAATAGGTTTTGTTTATTTTTTCGTAATAACTTACCCTTTCTGGAGTAATAAGCACTTTTGCAACGCCAAAACCGTAGGCATAAACGCTTATCCATATTTTTTTTCCTTTGGCTATTCGTAAACTTGCTGTAAGGTTTTGTGTAGTGTTTTTATCTTCAAACCGTAGTTTTAGTTTTGCCGACACGGTGTTTTTGTCAAACTTATTTTTTTCGTATTTGTTGATAATGTATTTTGCAGACTTACTCTTTAATACTGCATTATCTGTTGCGTTTTTATGTGTTTTACAAGCGGTTAAACTAGTAATAAAAAAGAATAAAATTAGTATTTTTTTCATCTTATTTAAGTTGTTTTTGAATGTTTTTTGCAGCTTTAGTGTTTCCAGACCCTTGATATGCTAGTAGTAATTGTTTATAAAAATCTTGTTCCATTTTAGGGTTTTCTATCACAAAATCCAAACCTGTTTCTAATGTCTTTGCTGCTTTTTTATATTGTTTATTACTGTTTAAAGCCACGCCGTGCATTAGATAAATAAGCGGTTGGTTAGGAAATACTTCTTCACCGTTTTGAGCATAGTTATCTAGACTATTCCAATCTTTACTATCAGCTAATAGTAATAATAATTCTTTGAGTACTTTGTATTCTTTTTGCTCTTCATATTTGTTTTTTAATGCTGCAATTATTCCTAAAGTGCTAGTTGGTTTCGTAGCTTTAGCTTTAATAATTCCTTTGGCTAATAGTTCTTTTTCAAAAGCAGTTGCTTCTTCGTTATAACCTTTGTTTTGATAAAATTTTAATAATTGTCTTGCGTAAAAGTGTTCATTAGGATATTTTTTATAATGCATTTCTAACCACGATTTATAGCTAGTATTATCATTTAACCGTTCTAAAATAGAAATCGCAAAACCTATCTGACTTGGTCTAAGCACTTGCTTTTTTTCTATAATATTAATTTGTGCTAATGCTTCTTTATATTTTCTAATATTCATAAGTGTTGAAGCATACAAAAAACGCAAGTCTGGCATAGAATCTACTAGTTTTCCAAGCATTTTGGCTCTATTTTGGTAGTCGTATTTTAAACCATAAAGCGTTTGCAAGTGATACATAATCCACTTTTCATTAGGCGCTTTTGCTAAGGCTTTTTCGCCATGAAAAATAGCGTTTTCATAATCTTTTAAATATTTGTAGTTTAATGATATTTCGTAATCTAAAGCAAAATCGCTATCGTCTAAAGTTTTACATTTTTCTAGATTATCTATAGCTTTATCATAGTTTCCTATGGCTTTTTCTTTTAGTGCATTAAAGAAAAAATCTTCAAAAACTTCTCGTTTTTTCCAATTTTCTTTTTGAGGTTTTGCTACAATTTCTTCATCGGCTTGTGCCCAAGAACTTACGCTCAAACCAAAGACCAAAATCATTAAATAAAGTATTTTTCGCATTTTTTTATATTATTTTTCAAACTTACATAATTTTTACTGATAAAATAAAATATCTTTGAGCAATTATTAATCAAAATAAACGAATGGCTGGAATTTATATTCATATTCCCTTTTGCAAACAAGCTTGTCACTACTGTGACTTTCATTTTTCTACTTCATTGAAGCACAAAGATGCGCTTATTAACGCTATTGCCCAAGAACTTGTTTTACAAAAAAAACTACTTACAAACACACAAATAGCAACCATTTACTTTGGTGGCGGAACACCGTCTTTATTAGCCTTAAAAGATATTAACTTTATATTAGATACGATAAGCAAAAACTATGCCTTAGCTGACAATATGGAAATTACATTAGAGGCAAACCCAGATGATTTGACTAGCAAAAAGCTACAAGAATTAGCAGCATCACCCATTAATAGATTAAGCGTAGGCGTGCAATCTTTTGATGACGAAGTGTTGCAATATATGAACCGTTCGCACACAAGTGAGCAAGCATTAGTTGCACTAAAAGAAGCTCAAAAATATGGTTTTGACAATATCACGATAGATTTAATTTACGGTATTCCTCAGATGACAAATGCACAATGGCTTGCTAATCTTAATCAAGCATTTGCGCTTAATATTCCGCATATTTCCGCATATGCACTTACGGTAGAGCCCAAAACAGCTTTGGCATCGTTTATAAATTCAGGTAAATACAAACCTTTGGACGAATCTTTGGCATTAGCACATTTTGAAATATTAACAAACGAAACGGCAAAGCAGGGTTTTGTGCAATATGAGATTTCTAATTTTGGTAAAAAAAACTATTTTTCAAAACATAATACTTCATATTGGCAAGGTAAAAAATATTTAGGCGTTGGACCTTCGGCACATAGTTTTATGGCTGATAAACGCTTTTGGAATATAGCTAATAATATGAAATATATAAAAAGTATTGCTAATGACATTTTACCTCAAGAAGTAGAATGTTTAAGTGTAAAAGATAGGTATAATGAGTATATAATGACTCAATTTCGTACGGTTTGGGGAGTAGATTTAGCTTATATAAATACCCAATTTGGCACAAGGTATAAAAACTATTTTCTTGCACAAATAGCAAAATTTTTAATACAGCAAACAGTAAGTGAGCAAAATAATATTTACACATTAACCGCCAAAGGAAAGTTTCTAGCCGATGGCATAAGTAGTGATTTGTTTTGGATTTAAAGGAACGTAGTTTTAATAAGGCTATCAAAGCAGTTACTAAGGAAAAACTAGGAAGTGAACCTTATGCTTTTACCTATACTAAAACGGTAAAAAAACGTGATGAAGGCAAAACGCTACTTGCTTTTTATAATAACGCTTTCCCTGAAAAAGGAGAAGAATTTTGGCAAGAAAAAATAAACAAAGGAGCTATTACAGTAAATGGAAAAACCGTAGCGCCACACATCGAACTACAAGCAGGATGGATTACCAAACACACAGTTCTTGACAAGGTGGAACCCGAAGTAAATACGGCAATTACATTGCTTTATGAAGATGCTGATTTGTTGGCGGTAAACAAACCCGCACCGCTTGCAGTACATCCTTCAGGACGATTTTTTAAAAATACCTTAACTTCCATTTTAAAACTTGCTTTTCCTAAAGAAAATTACAAAATAACACATCGTTTAGATGCGAATACTACAGGTGTTTTACTACTTGCTAAAAACACGAATACGGCTAGTAAAATAATTAATCAATTTGAAGCAAAAACAGCTTCAAAACACTATTTAGCTTGGGTAGAAGGTTTGGTTACTGAAGAAAAATTAAGCATAAAAACACCTATTGGCAAGCAAAAAGAAAAGGCAGGTTCACGATTGGTAAATAGTCAAGGACAAGAAGCCGAAACACTACTTGAGGTATTGATGAGAAAAA
>CAYPAK010000109.1:0-3770 GCA_964408665.1 uncultured Flavobacteriaceae bacterium
ATTAGCCTATTATATATTAATACCTAATTTGCTATGAAAAAATTTATCCTGTTTTTACTCATCTCACTTCCTTTTTTTGGTTTTACTCAAACTAAAAATTACGAAAAGCTCTGGAATAAAGTAGAAGCTTTTGAAGTAAAAAGACTACCTAAATCTGCTTTAAAAGAAGTAAACAGCATCTACAACAAGGCAAAACGAAGTAATAATGTATCGCAGCAGCTAAAATGCTTTATGTATCAAGCTAAATTTGCATTGGTACTTGAAGAAAATGCGCAGTACACTATTATACAAAACCTTAAAAAGACTATCGCTACAAGCAAAGCGCCAACCAAGCAACTATTGCACAGTATTTTGGCAGAACTCTATACGCAATATTATAACAGAAACAGCTGGAAGTTCAGAAACCGAACCAAAACAGACACCATTGTCTCTGCTGATTTTAGAACTTGGGATTTGGAAAATCTCTATCTCGAAATAGCTAAAAACTATCAAAAATCACTAGAAAACCCAAAATTACTACAGCGCAGTAATATTTCAGCTTACAGTGCTTTTATTCAAATGGGTAACATCGCTAAATATGAACCTACATTATACGATTTTTTGGCTCATCGTGCATTATATTTTTATAAAAATAGTACTATTTCTTTAGCAAAATCTAACAAAACTTTTAGTTTAGACAATAGCATTTTTATAGCGCCTACTAGCGAGTTTATAAACTATACTATAGCAAGTGATGCTCAATTTTCTAAAGTATATCAAACCATTAAACTGTATCAAGACCTAGAACAATTTCATTATACAACTAACAATTTAGATGCCTTATTATACCTTGTTTCTGATAGATTATTGTATGTAAACAACAAGGCTAATACCATTAGCTATCAAGATTATCAAGAAACGCTGTATCAATTAATAACGAAGTACAAAAATCAAGAATCTGTTGCTTTTTTGCAATATGACTTGGCTTCAACTTACTACAAAAGCGCATCAATTTATACTAAAGAAGATAAGACTACATACAAGCATAAAAATGATTATAAAAAAGCCTTTGATATCGCTTCTAAAACCATCTTAGAGCACCCTAGAAGTATTGGCGCTTACCAATGCCAAAACCTTGTAGATAGAATAACGCAACGTAGTTTAAGTATTCAAATAGAAAAAAACATCGCTATAAACAAAGCTAGTTATAGCAAGATTAGCTACAAAAACATAGCTAAATTACACCTTAATATCTATAAAATTACTGAAAAACAATACAACAAACTATTTAAAAACTGGCAATGGCTTAACCGGCAAACCGACAGTACAAAACTGGCGTATATCAAAACCTTTAAGTTGGCAAAAAGCTGGCAAGAGACGCTACCACAAGAACACGATTTCCGCTCTTATAGCACCGAAATCATTATTCCTACTCTTGAAAACGGGCGCTATTTATTGGTAAACAGCACAAAACCATTAACAGAAACTACAACTGTTGAGTTTAAATATAGTCCATTTCAAGTAACCAATCTTACTTTTGTAAAAAGCACCGACAAAAAACAGCAAGTTATCCAAGTATTAGACCGCAACACAGGAAAACCTATCGCTAACGCGGCTATTTCCTTTGAGTTGAGTAATTACAAGGAAACAATCCCTATAAATTTAGGAACTAATAGTGACGGCTATGCTTATTACAAAAACCCAAAAGGCTTTTATGGGTCAGGAAAAGACATTGAAATAAGTACTAAAACAGACAAAGCCTATTTTGGCAATATCAGTAATGGCTATTTTTATAAAGAACACACACACCGAGATAGCAATTTATATTTATTTACCGACAGAGCGATTTATCGCCCTGGGCAAAAAGTGTTTTTTAAAGGTGTTTTGACCAAAACGGTTGATTTAGAATCTACTGTTCTTCCCAATAAAAAAACAACAGTTACGCTTAGTAATACTAATGGCGAAAAAATAAAAACACTTGAGTTAGAAACCAATGAATTTGGTTCTTTATTTGGCGAATTTCAATTACCTACAGATGGGTTAAATGGTAGTTTTACTATTTCTGCAATAGTAAAATCATCACTCCGCAAAAAAACCACTTATGCAAGCACAAGTATACAAGTAGAAGAATACAAACGCCCCAAATTTGAAGCCAATTTTAACCCTATAACAGCTACTTTTAAGGTTAATGATACCCTAAAAATAAAAGGTTCAGCCACGGCATTTTCTGGCTCAAAAATAACCGATGCTAAAGTGGTTTACCGCGTAAAACGCGAAGTGCAATACCCAAGATGGTACTGCTGGTATTACCCACAATACAGCAACAGTAGCTCCCAAGAAATAACACAAGGCGAAACATCAACTAATGCCGATGGCGAATTTACTATTCCATTTAAAGCCATTCCTGATGAAAATGTAGATAAAGAAGGGCTTCCCGTATTTTCTTATACCGTTACTGCCGATATAACCGATATTAATGGCGAAACACATAGCACAGAAACTACCGTTCGAGTAGGTTATCACACGATGACCGCTTCGGTTAATGCAACTGATTTAGATAAAGACAAAAAGAACAATAACATAAGTATAAGTACTAAAAATTTGAATTATAATTTTGTACCTGCTAGCGGAACTGTAAAGATATACAAAGTGCAAGCGCCTAACTATACACTTAGAAAAAGACCTTGGCAAGCACCAACATTACCTCAACTTAGTAAAACCGAATTTAAGAAACTATTTCCTCATGACCCTTACACTGATGAAGATAAAGAAACGACATGGCAAGATGGTGATTTAGTATTTCAAGCTGATTTTGAAACCAAAGAAGAGGCTTTAGATTTTGCTTTAGGAAATATGGATACATGGCAAAGTGGCAAATATCATATTTATGTAGCAACCAAAGACAAACTAGGTAACCCTATAAAAGCAGAAGAATGGTTTAATGTATCTTCGGTTAATGATAAAACACTCCCAGACCATAAAATGTTTAGCATAACACTAGACAAAAATAGTTATAAACCTTATGAAACCGCAACATTGCGTTTTGGATCTACCTCACAAGATTTTTGGCTAACTGTTTGGATAGAAAAAAAAGACTATTTATCTAAAATGTCTTATCATATAAACAATGAAATTAAAACAATAAACATACCAATTACCGAAGCTGATCGAGGCGGGTTTTCTATTCATTATTATTGGGTAAATAGCAACAATTCAGGTAATGGTAACTTGGCGGTAACCGTTCCGTACAAAGCACATAATCTTAGTATAGAAACCAAGACTTTTAGAGACAAACTACAACCTGGGCAAAAGGAAACTTGGGAATTTATCATCAAAGGAAACAAAGGAGAGCAAGTAAGTGCCGAGTTATTAGCCAATATGTACGATGCTTCATTAGATGATATTATTAGTGGAAAAAGCTATTGGATGAACCCATTATATAGACCACAATATAACTGGAACAGATATTTTGATTTTAATACTTGCTTTGGAACGGATAATAGCTACGTATATTTACAAAACAAAATAAGCCCTATGCCACAGTTAAAATTCAATACTATTAACTGGTATGGTTTTAGTTTTAATAACAGCTATTACACACGTAGAACCTATAATAATTATTTAAAAACAAAAGAAATTCGCTTAAAAAGAACTGGCAAAAGTATGCTAATTACGGGAACCGTATCCGACGATATGGGACCTCTTCCTAGCGCTTCAATAATGATAAAAGGCACAACTATAGGTACTACAACAGATTTTGATGGAAATTATCAAATCAATGCATACAAAGG
>CAYPAK010000109.1:3870-6283 GCA_964408665.1 uncultured Flavobacteriaceae bacterium
CCAAAGTAAAAGCACGAAAAAACTTTAATGAAACGGCATTTTTCTTACCAACACTACGCACCAACAGCAAAGGCGAAGTGCGTTTTACCTTTACTATGCCTGAAGCACTTACCACTTGGAAGCTGCAACTGCTTGCACATACCAAAGACCTTAAAATTGGTACTAAAACACTAAGTACAGTTACTCAAAAAGATCTAATGGTTGTAACCAACACACCACGTTTTTTACGCGAAGGAGATAGTATCATTATACAAAGCAAAATAAGTAATCTTACCGAGAAAGCAGGGAGTGGCTTTGCACAATTAGTGCTTACTAATGTATTAAATGGAAAACCACTTGATAAAGCATTAGCAAACCACAACCCAACTAAACATTTTGAGGTTAAAAGTAAGGGAAATACTAGCGTAAATTGGAAGTTATTTATACCAAAAGGAACACCCGCAGTACAATGGAAAGTAGTGGCTAAAATGGGTAAATTTACCGATGGTGAGCAAAATGCGATGCCTGTACTATCCAATAGAATACTGGTAACCGAAACTATGGCAATGCAAGTACGTCAAGGCGAAACCAAAAAATTTAATTTAGCAAAATTAACTAACAATAATTCTAACACTTTAAGTAATCATAAACTTACTTTAGAAATCACCTCAAATCCTGCTTGGTATGCCGTGCAATCTTTGCCGTATCTTATGGAGTTTCCACACGAATGTGCCGAGCAAACCTTTTCGAGGTATTACGCTAATGCACTTGCTACGCACATAGCCAATAGCAACCCTAAAGTACAAGAAGTTTTTAAACAATGGGAAAATAGCGATGCATTATTATCTAATTTAGAAAAAAATCAAGAGCTTAAAAGTTTAATTATCCAAGAAACACCTTGGTTAAGAGATGCACAATCAGAAACGGAACAAAAAAAACGTATTGGTTTATTATTTAACCTAAACAAAATGAGCCGTGAGCTAAAACGAGCAACTAATAAATTAGCTAATATCCAAAAGGCTAATGGTGGTTTTCCGTGGTTTAAAGGAGGACGCTATGCTAGCGCTTATATCACTAGACATATAGCAAGTGGTTATGGACATCTAAAACATTTAGGTGTGGCTAATTACTCGCCAAAAACAAAAAAAATGATTAGCAAAGCCGTTGCTTATTTAGATAATGAATTTAGTACTGACTATCAAAATTTATTAAAGCACTCACATCTAATTGTAGTCCGTGCTAAGCAAAAACATAAAAAACAAGCACAATTAGATTCTATTAATTATTTAAACAATAATCATTTATCTAATGGTAAAATACAATACTTGTATATGCGCTCTTTTTATAAAGACACGCCAATTAATAAAGAACTAGCTAAAGCAATTACCTATTACACCAAACAGTCTGTTCAGTATTGGCAGGAGCAAAATAATTATCTAAAAGCGATGATTGCACTTTATTTAAACAGAGGAGAAAACCAAGTAACTGCCAAAGCTATTATAGCATCATTAGATGAAAATAGCATTACATCTGAAGAAATGGGTATGTATTGGAAAAACAATAAATCAGGTTATTATTGGTATGAAGCACCTATAGAAACCCAAGCAATGCTTATAGAAGCCTTTAGCGAAATTGATAAAGATATTCGCAAAATAGATAATCTTAAACTGTGGCTACTCAAAAATAAGCAGACTTCACGCTGGCGAACAACCAAAGCTACTACTGAGGCAATTTACGCCTTATTATTGCAAGGAAGTGACTGGCTTTCGGTATCAGAAAACATCGGCATAACCATAGGTAACAAAAAAATAGACCCAAGTACTATGCCTGATGTAAAACTAGAAGCAGGTACAGGCTATTTTAAAAAATCATGGCAAAAAGATGAAATTACGCCTGCAATGGGAACGGTAACTTTAAGCAAAAAAGAAAAAGGAGTAGCTTGGGGCGGACTCTATTGGCAGTATTTTGAAGATATGGATAAGGTGACTAGCAGCGCTACAAAAACACCACTGCACCTCAAAAAGCAAGTATTTATCAAGAAAAACAAAGCACACGGTGAGGAAATTTCTTTAGTGAAAGAAGATACTAAACTACAAGTCGGCGATTTACTTCGCATACGCATAGAACTACGTGTAGATAGAAGAATGGAATTTGTACATATGAAAGATATGCGTGCTGCAGGTTTAGAACCTGTTAATGTATTATCACAATACAAATGGCAAGATGGTTTAGGATATTATGAAAGCACTAAAGATGCAGCAACACACTTTTTTATAAGTAATTTACCTAAAGGAATCTATGTATTTGAATATGATTTACGCGTAAATAACGCAGGAAACTTCTCTAATGGAATCACGACAATACAGAGTATGTATGCACCAGAATTTAGTAGTCATAGCGAAGGAATACGCTTGAGAGTGAAAAAGTAGTAACC
>CAYPAK010000110.1:0-2891 GCA_964408665.1 uncultured Flavobacteriaceae bacterium
GGAAATTAGAAAGCGCAATAAACTGCTTGATTTCTCCCGGTTTTTTATACAAATAACTCAGATTAAATATGTTATAATCTATGGCATCTTCGCCATAACTATTTAATGGATAATCATCTTTATGCAAGCGAAATTGATTAAGCGTTAGTATTCTTTTTTTAGACAAACGGTAATTATTATCTCTAAAAGTAAGCTGCAGATATGGTGTGTATTTTCTATAAATCAAACCATCAGCAAAATGATAGTAGGAAAAACCTAAACCTAAGCGATAGGAACTTAGTTTACCTTGCCAAAAGCGCTTTCTATAAAAAATATTTCCTGAGCCTGTAACACTCTTGCTTTTTAAACCATAAAAAGGCTTTAAATCAAGATAAAAATCCTTAGCAAGAAAAGTTTGATTATTAAACTTCAAACCCAGCTGTACACCATCATAATAATTATAATCACTAAGCGGTGTGATAAATAGTTGGTTATAATACGGATTTTCTACATCTTCTAAAAAACCTATTTTTAAGGGTTTGCGAAACAACGAATGGCTATTGACAACTTTCCAATTATCACGTCTATTTATTTCGGGATATACATTATTATAATTGAGCACTAAACGATTAAAATCAGTATTTTTCAGGCGAATTGTATCAATATTTTGAATAGGTTTTAGCCATTTATTAAAAATAATACTATCTTTTTTGATTCCTAAAAGTGTTATTGGCACAGCAATTTGCTGTTTATTTTTTATAATTACAGCAAGAGAATCCTCCTGTTGCAATACTTTTTTAATTTTATAATCTATAGGAAGATTTTGTTTTGCATAATTATTAAAAAACCAAGAAATATCTTTATTTGATACATCTTTTAGTGTGTTTTGAAAATCTTGAGCTGTAGTGTTTTTGAATTGGTAATCTTGGTAATATTTTTTTATCCCAAAATCAACAATACTATCCGAAGTGTAAGCGGCAAGATAACGTAATCCTAAAGCTGCTTTATACGGATTTGCTACCGTTCTATTATAATTAGACAAGCTATCTAATGGTGTATTTAAAGATTGATTTAATGCTTTTCTAGCAATATATTGGTAATAAAGTGAGTATTTATCATTATAATTAAGTTTTGCAATTTCAAAGGAGCGAATTCCCCAAATTTTGGCTAGTTTACCTAGCATTTTGGTGTCAGGATAATAGCTTTTTACAAATTCATACATCAAATAACCTTGAATACCTTTTATAAATTGGTAATCAGTACGTTTGTTTACTTGTAATGTATTTAAATATTGCTGCAAATAGGTTTTCAATAGCATTAAAGCTTCTTCAAAATCACTTGGATATGGGTTTGCAAAACTAGGCAGCTGACTCACTCCATAAACAGGGTTTTGCATATATTCATTATGTGATAACACTACTTTATCAAAAGGATATTTGCCTAATTTTTCTTCTAAAAAAGATTTTATACGTTCCAAACGAACTGCAAAGGGTATTATTTCTTTTCGCTTATGCTTACGTGATTTTAAATCAGTTGCTATTGTTAAATCTTCAAAAACAAAGGTTTTATAATTGGATTTTTTAAGGAATTCCAAACGTAAATCACTACGGTTTTTTCCTGAATAACTAGCATTACTAATTAATTTTAAATCAGTTATTACCTCATAATTAGTAGGGATTTCTAGGCTAATAGTATAATCGGTTTGCTGCATCCAAAGGTCATCTAGATTTTTATTGTTCATTACATAAAAACCAGTGTCCGTTTGCATTGCTGGAATTAAATAAAAATAACGTAAATAGTAGTTTTTTGCTTTATCAAATCCGTATCGTGTAAACTTAGCATTAGGCAATTTTACGGTATAATTGGCTTCTATTGAAACTGTATCGCCTGCCAAAAGTGGTTTAGCTAGATTTAGCTTTAAAATATCAATACTATCCTTTAAAAATTGCCAGTTTAATACAGTATTTTTTACTTTAATAAATAATGTATCAATACTAACCGCTCCCCTATCTTTAGGCTTGGCCAAATGAAAACTACGACTATAATTTTCTTCAAAGTGCTTGGCTAATGCAGTAGTTTTAGCTTTATAAGCATTAGCCCAAGCGTGAAGATAAATTGTTTTTAATGGTTTTAGCGATTCATTTTTAACAATAAACTGCTGTTTTACAACTAATGAATTACTAATAGTATCTAGTTTTAAATTAATGTTATGCTGTGCTTTGGCATTTCCAACAAACAGAAAAACCAAGAAGTATAATAATTGATATTTGCATTTAATAACTAGCAGTTTTAATAAATTTTAAAGGTTTAGCATTTGCCATTTTTAGGATATAAACACCATTAGATAAACTAGAAATGGCTATTCTTGTTATAGCGTTAGCATCTAACTTACCACTTAATACTTTTTGTCCTAAATTATTATAAATAGCATAATCGCTAGCGCTAACATTTTTAATTGCCAACACATCCGAAACTACATTTCCAAACATAAATTGTGGTGTTGTAACTAGTGAATTCCCTAAGAATGCACTGCTAGTTTCTAGCTCCATTACTACGGGTAAATGATCACTCATATTAGCCAAATTATCACGTGTTTGCTGTGAGTAAAATCCTGCACAATCTGTATCATCTATATTGTCATTATAGCAATTACCATTATTACCAAATGCCGAATAAGTACCTGTAACGTAGTGTAAATCTGTGCTGGTTTGCATATCCTCATCTATCATTATAAAATCAAAACGATCATCTAGTCCTCCAGTTACTCCATCAGAACCACCATTACCATAACTAGCAGCAAACTGACTATTACTTGTCAATGGTGATTGCGTATGAATACTTTTGTAAACGCCATTGACATGCCAAGATCCTTCTTGATGAATAGGATCTACCATTTTTATAGCATTTGTTGG
>CAYPAK010000110.1:2991-6134 GCA_964408665.1 uncultured Flavobacteriaceae bacterium
GGAAAATGCATTAAATTATAACTCATCAACTTAATGCGCTGTTGAGCTTGAAGTTGAAATACTATTAGTAAGGCTAATAAGCTTATTTTTTTTAACATGATTCTAGAAATTAGGCTGTAAGTTATATTTTTTATAAAAATCATCTATGATTGCTGCTACTTCTTCTTTGGTATCTACCAAATGTATTAAATCCAAATCTTTTGGGCTTATGGTTTCGAACTTATTGAGCAACGTGCTTTTTACCCAATCTATAAGTCCACCCCAAAATTCTGTTCCAACTAATATAATAGGAAAACGCCCTATTTTTTTGGTTTGGATAAGCGTTATCGCTTCAAAAAGTTCATCTAAAGTACCAAAACCGCCTGGCATTACCACAAAACCTTGCGAGTATTTTACAAACATTACTTTGCGTACAAAGAAATAGTCAAAATCTATTATTTTATTTCTATCAATATAAGCGTTATCAAACTGCTCAAAAGGCAATTCTATATTAAGTCCCACAGAAACACCTTTACCTCTGTAAGCTCCTTTGTTTCCTGCTTCCATTATCCCTGGTCCTCCACCAGTAATAATACCATAACCATGCTCTGATAATAAAAATGCAATATCTTCGGCTAGTTTATAATATTTATCATCTTGCTTGGTACGCGCAGATCCAAAAATACTTACGCAAGGCCCTATTTTTGCCATGCGTTCAAAACCCTCTACAAATTCTGACATTACTTTAAAAATTGCCCAAGAATCATTAGTTTTTACTTCGTTCCACGTTTTTTGTTTGAATTTTTCTCGTATTTTAGCTTCTTCTTTTGGTGTTATTTTTGCCATTATTATATTGTTTAGTTATTAATTAATTCTTGTTTTAAATATTTAGCCGTGTAGCTATCTTTATTTTTTATTAGTTGCTCTGGAGTACCTTTACAAACTACTTCTCCCCCGTGCTTTCCGCCTTCAGGACCTATATCTATAATATAATCGGCTAGTTTTATAACATCCATATTATGTTCTATAATAAGTACTGTATTTCCTTTGTCTACAAGTTTTGCTATTACTTGCATTAAAACATTAATATCTTCAAAATGTAAGCCTGTAGTGGGTTCATCTAATATATAAAAGGTGTTTCCTGTATCTCTTTTTGAAAGCTCTGTTGCTAGTTTTATACGTTGCGCTTCTCCTCCAGAAAGTGTTGTAGATTGCTGCCCTAATGTAATATAACCCAGACCAACATCTTGTATTGTTTTTATTTTTTTATGAATTTTTGGTATTTTTTCAAAGAATTCTACTGCTTGGTTAATAGTCATAGCTAGTACATCGGCTATAGATTTTCCTTTATAACGAATTTCTAAGGTTTCTGTATTAAAACGTTTTCCTTGACATTTTTCGCAAATAACGTGTACATCGGGCAAAAAACCCATTTCTATAATGCGCATACCGCCGCCATCACAGACATCACAACGTCCTTCTTTTACATTAAACGAAAAACGCCCAGGCTTGTAGCCTCGTATTTGCGCCTCGGTAGTTTTGGTAAACAAATTACGTATTTCAGCAAAAACTCCAGTATAAGTAGCAGGATTAGAACGTGGTGTTCTACCAATAGGACTTTGGTCTATATCTATTATTTTGTCTATATGCGCTATACCTTTTATACTTTTGTAAGGCATCGGTTCTTTTACAGCTCTATAAATGTGCTTATTGAGTATTCTATATAAGGTTTCATTAATCAAGGTAGATTTACCACTTCCAGAAACGCCTGTAACGCAAGTAAGTTGTCCTAACGGTATTTTAATTGATACATTTTTAAGGTTGTTTCCTGTAGCACCTTTTAATTCAATATACTTACCATTACCTTCTCGCCTTTTTTCAGGTATCGTTATTTTTTTAGTTCCATTTAAATACTGTGCAGTCAGCGTGTTGTGCTTGAGAATTTCTTTTGGAGTTCCCTCACTGACTATTTCTCCACCAAACAAACCAGCTTTAGGACCGATATCAAAAACATAATCAGCTTGTTCTATCATATCTTTGTCATGCTCTACTACAAGTACCGAATTACCTAAATCACGAAGGTTGGTTAATGATTTTATCAACCTATCATTATCACGTTGATGCAGACCAATACTTGGCTCGTCTAATATATATAATACACCAACAAGCTGCGAACCAATCTGCGTTGCTAGTCTTATACGCTGAGATTCTCCTCCAGATAGCGAACGAGAGCTTCTATCTAATGACAAATAATCAAGACCTACATCCAACAAAAACTGTGTTCTTGTTTTTATTTCTTTTATAATTTCTACACCTATTTTTAATTGATTTTTAGTCAATTTAGGTGTTAATTCATTAATCCAAAGTGCAAATTCACTTAAATCCATTTGAGTAACATCCGAAATGTTTTTATGGTCTATTTTAAAGTGTAAAGCTTCTTTTTGCAGGCGCTGTCCATTACAAACTATACAGTTTTGCTCTTCCATAAAAGCATTAGCCCAACGTCTAATACTTGATGAACTATTTTGATTATATTGATTTTTTATAAAAGGAATAATACCATCAAAATCTATTTCAAAAGTACGTGTAATACCTAATACCTCCGAAATTTTATCAAATTTTTCTACCCCACCGTGTAAAATCAAATCCATAGCAGCTTTGGGTATTTTTTTTATGGGATCTGTTAGCTTAAAATCATAACGCGCTGCAATAAGTGCTAATTGGCTAAACATCCACGTATTCTTTTTTTCACCTAATGGTGCTAAACCTCCATTTGCAATGGAAATAGTATCGTTGGGAATAATTGCCTCTAAACTTACTTCTTTTACGGTGCCCAAACCACTACAATAGGAACAGGCGCCTTTGGGAGAATTAAATGAAAAGGAATTGGGCTCAGGGCTTGCATAAGCAATTCCTGTACTTGGACACATTAATTTTCTACTAAAATAACGGTATTCATTGGTTTCATTATCTAAAATAAGCAAAGTATCATTACCGTGATACATCGCCGTTGCAATCGTTTCTTCTAATCTTTTTTCTTGTTTTTCATTAACTAGTAAGCGGTCAATGACAAGCTCTATATCATGTGTTTTATAGCGGTCAAGCTTTAATCCTTTTTCTATTTCTAATAATTCACCATCTACACGAACTCTCAAGAAACCTTG
>CAYPAK010000111.1:0-1443 GCA_964408665.1 uncultured Flavobacteriaceae bacterium
TCAGAAAGTCCAGCCCAGTTAGACCAATATACTTTTCCGTTTTCCATATCATTAACGGGCATCCCATTAATCATTACAGCTACGTTACGGCTATCAAAACCACGAACACTTACACGTGAATCTCCAAAACCACCACCATTTTTAGTAGCATAGATACCTGGTGTAGTTTTAAGTACTTCAGGAAATTCTTGTGTTCCTAATTTTTCAGTAATTTCTGCTGCTTTAAGTGTAGATACGGCAACAGGTGTTTGTCTGTCTTTTGCAATATCTGCAACTCCAACTAAAACAACCTCTTCTAGTTCGTTGTCTAATGCTAAAGTAATGGTTCCTAAGTTAGATTTTCCTGTAATGTCAATTACTTTTGGAGAAAATCCTACGTAAGAAACTGTAATTTCCGTAACTCCTGCTGGCACTTCAATGCTGAAGTTTCCGTCAAAGTCAGTAGCTGTTCCAGTAGTTCCTACTTTTACAGATGCTCCTGGTAAAGCGGTATTGGTGTTGTCCACAACCGTACCTGAAATGTTTTGTTGTCCAAAGGCAAAAGTAGTTCCTAGTACTACTATTAATGCAACTAGCCAATTTTTAAATGTTTTCATCAATTCTTGAATTAGTTAATATTGTTTATAATTTGGCCTATTATAGACCTGTTAGTTAATTGTGCAAAAATCTTACTTA
The DNA here is from genome assembly GCA_964408665.1 of uncultured Flavobacteriaceae bacterium. Classification (GTDB taxonomy): domain Bacteria; phylum Bacteroidota; class Bacteroidia; order Flavobacteriales; family Flavobacteriaceae; genus JALSVQ01. The sequence goes on from CAYPAK010000111.1 coordinate 676, forward strand.
TTGTTATAACTGTTTATAAAACAGTGTTAACAAATCGTTAATTCTTAACACAGTGCAAAGGTAAAACTATTCATGAAACAAACAAAAAAAGTTTATCACTTGTTTTTTTGAGTAACTCAACTAATTTAAAAGTCTTTATTTATAGCTATCTAACAAGCTTTTTGCACCAGATTTATTGTTCTTTTAAAAAGAAATTTTAACTTGTTTTAAAAATAACATTCTGAAAACAGACTATATTAATGCCATTGCAAAATAACACAGTTCATTAAATTATCTATATTTTGAATTTATTTTTTTGATTTCTATTCCATTTTTGAGACTAATTTATTCATATAGAGTTATACTTCCCTATTTCATGAGTATTATTCACTTTTACCTTTTGAATAATCAATATTTCCTAGAAATACAGAGTCTATAAAAGAGATAATTATTGTAAATAATATGCTACCAAAAAAATTAAAACCACTACTCCTTAGGTATAATCACCGTAAACACAGTTCCTTTCCCTACGGCAGATTCAAAAGTAATACTTCCATTGTATGATGCTATTATTTTCTTAATCATAGGAAGTCCAAGTCCCATACCACTAGATTTTGTAGTAAATTTAGGTTCAAAAATCTTATCTTTTAAAGCTTCGGAAATACCTACACCATTATCGGAAACTTTAAGTATAAAAACATGATTTTTGTCAATTAAATGAACCGATATTTTTGGATTTTCTTGTTCTTCTAAGGCTTGTGAAGCGTTTTTAACAAGGTTTGTTACTAT
>CAYPAK010000111.1:1543-6113 GCA_964408665.1 uncultured Flavobacteriaceae bacterium
TTTTATAGTTGGTTTGTTGGGGTCAAATTTCCGCTGAAAATTCTGTATAGAAAGGCGCATCGGCGTAAGCGGGTTTTTGATTTCGTGAGCTACTTGTTTTGCCATTTTTTTCCACGCGTGTTCTCGTTCTGTTTCGGCAAGTTTTTTGGCACTTTCTTCAAGCTCATCAACCATACTGTTATAGGCGTTTACTAGTGTTGCTATTTCTTCGGAAGCATCTTGTATTTCTATTTTTTGATTGTTTTTATTTAACCGTGTTTCTTTTATTTTTTCACTAATCACTTTAATCTTTTTAGTAATATATTGTGATAAAAAATATGCGATAATGATACCTATAATTAACACAAATATAAAGGCTAGCGTCATTCGTGTTAGTAGTTCGTTAAGCTCGTTTTTATTAAAAGAATTGTTTTCTATATAAGGAATATTTAATATCCCAATAGGTTTAAACTTATCGTCTGTTAGGTAAAGATAAAAAGCATGTTTGGTGTAATCATCATATTTTTTTCTATAAACCACTTTTTTTTCAGAACTATTTGCAATATCTTCTAAAATAGCATCACTGAGTTTTTTAGGCATGTTTTTTTTAGTAAAAAAACCTTTGGAACTAATCAAAATATTTCCATCTAAATCATAAATATTTAATGGTAAACCGTGTATTTCAGAAAGCTCATTAATTTTACTTTTAAATATAGCAGGAATTTTTTTTGTGCTTACCTCATAAGTAGTACGTTCTAACACATAATCTACATTTTTTTTTATAGCATTACCCTTACGTTCAAGCCTTGCCTCGTTATAGTCTTTTCCTTGTTCTGTATATTGGTTTACTGCTACAACAACAATTAAAACAGATGCAATAATAACAAGAATTATCATTGCTAAAAATAGCCGAATACGTAAAGAAAGATTTTTAAAATTCATTTATTAATTATGATTTGGAAGCAAATTTACTGAAAAAACTAAGGTTTATTTAATTAAAAGGAATAAAAAGATTACTTTTATCATCTTAAAAATTCAAAAAATCATGAAACAAACTATTTTTTATTTAATTATAGCCATTCTTACTACTTTTAATAGCCAAGCACAAACAGACAATACTCCTCAAAAACAATACCAAAATTTACTTTGGAAAATCACAGGTAACGGTTTGCAAAAACCATCTTATTTATATGGAACTATGCATGTGAGTAAAAAAATAGCTTTTCATCTTGATGATGTGTTTTACAAAGCCTTAGACGAAGTAGATGCCGTAGCGGTAGAATCTACTCCAGATACTTGGATAACATATTTATACCAATCAGCAGGACTGACTACGATGCTAAACCAATTTAATGGTTATAATAATGGTTTTTACAAAGATGGTTTTAAAATGGAAAGCCCAGAGATGAACACCGTAAGCCAGTTTTTATCTTATGACACGCAGTTAATGAATGGCTTATTATACCGTTCGGAACGCCGCAGAGCAGATTTTGAAGAAGAAACCTATTTAGATATGTTTATTTATCAAACAGCAAAACGTTTTGGCAAACAAGCTATTTCACTTGAAGATGTGCGCGAATCATCCTACTTAACAGAACGTGCCAATATTACTTCTGTAAAGAATAAACCTTCGGTTTGGCTGCAGAAAAAATTAGAAAAAAAACAGTATTACACACTTTTAGAAGAAGCCTATCGCGATAGAGATTTAGACGTTTTAGATTCTATTAATCGCGGTGGATATACCGATTGGCACAATAAATATATGCTTTGGGAACGCAACAAAAATATGATGCATACTTTAGATAGTACTATGCAAACAGGAACAACCGTTTTTGCAGCAATAGGCGCAGCACATTTACCCGCAGAAAACGGTACTATTGCACTACTTAGAGCTAAAGGCTATACGGTAACACCGTATAAATCTAAAGAAACAAGCTACGGAAAAACAATGAAAGAAAAATTTGAAACAACCTTCAAAAAAGAACCGTATAAAACACAAACAACACCAGACGGCTTTGTGTCGTTTAAAGCACCTTTTTCGTTTACCGAACTAGGCATACAAGGAAATCGGGTTTATATGAGCCCAGATTTGACCAACGGTGCTTTTGTAATCCTTACACGTATTAATACTTTTGATATTTTAAACAAAGACAAATCATTTAGTTTTAAAAGTATTGAAAAAATTCTTTATGAAAGTATTCCTGGGAAAATTCTAAGCAAAAAAGCAATTACTAATAATGGCTTTGAAGGTGTAGCTATAGTCAATAAAACCAAAAATGGCGATTACCAACGCTATAATATATTCTTAACACCATTAGAAATCATAGTAGTAAAAATGGGTGGAAAAAAAGATTTTGTAAAGCAATATGGTGACGAAGTTTTTAACTCATTAAAACTAAAACAATTAAAAAATAAAACCGTTACAGTTAAAGCTTCTCATAATGAATTTGAGCTTCAAGTCCCCGATTTTTATACTTTTGGAAACAAAAACCGACAAGGGAAACACATAATTCAAGCATTAGATAATAAAACAGGTGCTTACTATTTTATGGTTCAGCAAGTGCTTAATGATGTAGATTATATAGAAGAAGACACTTTTGAATTAAAACAGATACAACGCCGTTTTTATAAAGAATTAAAACTTACTATTCCTAAAGGAAAATACAACACAGCTCCAAAACCAAATTACGTGTCAAAACAAGAATTTGACAGCATAAAACACGATACCTTATATTTAAAAACAACCTTACAGGCAGGTAAATACTATTTGTTAGGTTATTTAGGTAAAAACACCTCAAAAGCAACAAGTTATTTTCAATCATTTAAAACACATAACCCAAGTTACAAAGAGCATTTTAAAACCGTGCAAGACACCACCCTATATTTTTCTACCAAAAGCTTTGTAAATCCGCCTGCTGTTTATAGAAATTACTATAAATCTTACGAAGACGATGGGTCTGACAAAAAAGAGTACAAAGAGTATAGTAGAAAAAACGAATACACCTCTCCTGCTAATGAAACCATAAAGGTAAATATGTATAAATTTAATGACTATGATTCGTATAAAAACATAGATTCATTATATAACGAAACCTATGATTATTATAAAAATACCAAAACATATATTATAAAAAACAAACAAAAAGGTAAAGATAAATACGGCAATTATGTGCTTAATCTTACAGCAATAGACACCAATAGCAACCGCATGGTAAAAGTCAAAAAAGTAATTAAAAACGGCGTAACGTACAATATAAAAACCTTATTAGACACTATTAACCCACCAAGTAAATATGTTACGGAGTTTTTTGAGTCTTTTCAGCCAAAGGATACTATTATTGGCAAGCCATTATTTGAAGATAAAGTGCCAAAATTTATAGCAGCTTTAAAAGCTAATGATAGTTTGGTTTTTGATTGTTATGATTTGATAAAATATCAAAAAAAACACATTCCAATACTCAAAGAAACCATTACTGATTTTGATTTCCCAAAAGATAAACAAGATATACGCACGGCTATGATAGAATCATTAGGCGCTCTTGAAGACGAGCGGGTTACTGTCTATTTAGATAGTTTGTATATTGCTTCGTATGCAAATTCGTATGCACAACTAGCTATTCTCAATAGTTATGCTGAAAGAAAGAAAGTAAAATATATTAGTAAAATAAAAAATCTGCTAGAACAAGATATTCCACTAACTTCAGAAAGTTACGTAATAAACCGTTTGTTCTACCGTATAGAAGACTCTTTAGTTTTAGCTAAAAAGCTTTATCCAAGCTTATTAAATTATACTACTATTAAAGAATATAATGCACCTATTTATGATTTACTAACTGTCTTAAAAGATAGTAATATGGTAAATAAAAAAGTGTATAAATCATTTAGAAAACAAATTTTAACCGAAGCAAAAATAGAACTTAAAAGACAATTAAGTGCTAAATTTACCAAAGATAATGAGTATTCATATAACAAAATGGATGCTGACGAAATTGTAAAATTTATAAAACTGCTTTATCCCTTCAAAAAAGAAAAACCAGTAGCCGATTTTCTTAAAAAAACAGCCAATATAACTGATAAAGAAGTACAATTAAATCTACTAACCTTACAAATAAAAAATAATGATAATTTTGATAAAAAATTATTAGATTCCGTAGCTGCTGATTATAAAAGTGCTGCTTTATTTTTTAAAAAATTAGAAAAAATAAACAAACTAACTGTATTCCCTAAAAAGTATAAAAATGAGCAACATATAGCCAAAAGTTTACTGTTTTATGATAGTGATTACAATAAAAAAACAGACAGTTTAGTATTTATAGAAAAACGAAAAATAACAATTAAAAAAAATAATTATACCGTGTATTTTTTTAAAACTAAAGAAAACCAAAATAATTATAAAAAAACATGGAAACTACATTTAATAGCTTTAGAAAATAAAACAAAAGAACCAATAGCTACTACAGTTTATTTTTCTAAAAATAATTTAGAAATAAAAGAAACAAAACCTTTAGCAGAGCAGCTTGACGACGCTATAGAACGTGTGCTTTGGCATAATAGACCACGAGTAGTATTTGAGTAGTAATTGTTTTTTTTT
>CAYPAK010000112.1:0-2061 GCA_964408665.1 uncultured Flavobacteriaceae bacterium
ACTTTTAACTTTATAAACTTCCCAACTAAGAAAATTTAAAAAAATAGTTTTACCTTTGCTAGTAAATGTTAAAAACAATAATGTGCAACAATTTATAGCTCAACAAATAACAACTGAAATGGTAAAACCTTATAGTTTTACTGCCCAAGCGCCGAGTAATATTGCTTTGGTAAAATACTGGGGAAAATACGCCAATCAAATTCCTGCTAATCCAAGCATTAGTTTTACGCTAACGAATTGCCATACAGATACAAGTATTACTTTTGAGCCTAAAAAGCAAAAAAAACCACAGCTAGAAGTTTATTTTGAAGGAAAACAGAAAGAGAGTTTTAAACCAAAAATACTTACTTTTATAGCACGAATAATTAAATACTGCACGTATTTAAACCATTTTGACATTCATATAGATACCAAAAACTCCTTTCCTCACAGTAGTGGTATCGCCTCTTCGGCAAGTGGTATGGCAGCAATATCGCACTGCATTATGCAACTCGAAAAGAGTTTTTATCCCGAAATGCCTCTAAGCTATTTTAACCAAAAGTCCTCATTTTTGGCGCGTTTAGGCTCTGGTTCTGCGAGCAGAAGTGTTGCAGGAGAAGTGGTTGTTTGGGGAAAACACGAGCAAGTAAACGCTAGCTCTGATTTATATGGCGTTAGTATTCCGTTTGAATTACATCAAAATTTCAAAAACTACCAAGATACTATTTTACTAGTTGACAAAGGCGAGAAAGTGGTTTCTAGCACAGTAGGACATAAACTTATGAATAATCATCCTTATGCTAAAGCACGCTTTGAGCAAGCACATCAAAATTTAGGCGCAATGCTAGATATATTGAAAAATGGCAATTTAACCGAATTTATACAACTTGTAGAAAGCGAAGCGCTTACTTTGCATGCTATGATGATGACAAGCGTACCTTACTTCATATTAATGAAACCCAAAACACTAGAAATCATTCAAGAAATATGGCGATTTAGAGCAAAAACAGGTTTGCACCTTTGCTTTACGCTCGATGCAGGAGCTAATGTTCATTTGCTTTATCCTAATGATGAAAAAGAATTAATTAACCATTTCATAAAAGAGAAATTAGCCCAATATTGTCAAAATAATCAGTATATTTGCGATGAATTAGGTACAGGAACACGTACTAAGTAAAAAAATATGAAAAAAGGCCCTTTATTTTATGCTAAAATATTACTCTTTGGAGAATATGGAATTATCAAAGATTCTAAAGGATTAGCAATACCTTATAATTCTTATCAAGGAGCGCTTAAAACTTCGGAAGAATTAACCGAAAAACAAGCTGATTCTAATAAAAAATTACAAGATTATTTAACTTATCTTAGTGATTTAAAAACAGATTTGGTTTCCTTTGATTTAGAAACATTAACGCAAGATATTGCACAAGGATTATATTTTGATTCTAGCATTCCGCAAGGTTATGGTGTAGGAAGTTCTGGCGCTTTGGTAGCTGCTATTTATGATAAATACGCCTTAGAAAAAATAACTGTTTTAGAAAACCTTACTAAAGAAAAATTACTTTATTTAAAAGAAGTATTTGGTTTAATGGAGTCGTATTTTCACGGTAAAAGCTCTGGTTTAGACCCGTTAAATTCTTACTTAAGTATTCCTATTTTAATAAAAGCAAAAAATGAACTAGAAGCAACAGGTATTCCTGCGCAAAACGAAGGCAAAGGTGCTGTTTTCTTATTAGATTCTGAAATGGTTGGCGAGACTGCTCCTATGGTAACTGCTTTTATGGAAAAAATGAAAAATGAAGGTTTCCGTAAAATGCTAAAAGACGAATTTACAAAACATACCGATGCTTGTATTGATGATTTTCTCAAAGCAGACATCAAATCATTGTTTAGTAATGTAAAGCAATTATCTAAAGTGGTTTTACAAAATTTCAAACCTATGATACCTAAACAATTTCATAAAATCTGGGAAAAAGGACTTCAAAGTGATGATTATTACCTTAAACTTTGTGGCTCTGGAGGCGGAGGATACATGCTAGGATTTACCGAAGATTTTGAAAAAACAAAACAACTTTTAAATGA